>NZ_JBXWRY010000031.1:0-48305 GCF_059613135.1 Ruegeria sp. BHSB196 | reverse complement strand
ACTGGTGTTCCTCCGAATATCTACGAATTTCACCTCTACACTCGGAATTCCACTCACCTCTCTCGAACTCAAGACTGGGAGTTTTGGAGGCAGTTCCGGGGTTGAGCCCCGGGATTTCACCCCCAACTTTCCAGTCCGCCTACGCGCGCTTTACGCCCAGTAATTCCGAACAACGCTAACCCCCTCCGTATTACCGCGGCTGCTGGCACGGAGTTAGCCGGGGTTTCTTTACCTGCTACCGTCATTATCTTCACAGGCGAAAGAGCTTTACGACCCTAGGGCCTTCTTCACTCACGCGGCATGGCTGGATCAGGGTTGCCCCCATTGTCCAAGATTCCCCACTGCTGCCTCCCGTAGGAGTCTGGGCCGTGTCTCAGTCCCAGTGTTGCTGATCATCCTCTAAAACCAGCTATGGATCGTAGGCTTGGTAGGCCATTACCCCACCAACTACCTAATCCAACGCGGGCCGATCCTTTGGCGATAAATCTTTCCCCCGAAGGGCGCATACGGTATTACTCTCCGTTTCCAGAGGCTATTCCGTACCAAAGGGCACGTTCCCACGCGTTACTAACCCGTCCGCCGCTCGCCCCGAAGGGCGCGCTCGACTTGCATGTGTTAGGCCTGCCGCCAGCGTTCGTTCTGAGCCAGGATCAAACTCTCAAGTTGAAAGGCCGTTGCCGACCTGTCCTTGACGTTCGAACCTCTGCACATCTTCAGTGCGCTACCGCCTGTTCGGCCACTTGAGCGCGAACAAGCTTCCCCCAACCCGGCTAGGCCAAGGAACGCACCGAAAGTCATCTGTTTGTTGTGCTTCAGGTCTCCTAAGAAACCGAAAGCCACCCAAACAGTGAAGCTGACACTGGATCATCGGGCCGAAACCCTACCAGCGCGACATACAGACATTCAATCCGTCGAAACGAACCAAACCGCCCGCATATCTCTTCAGTCATCCAGCAATGTCAAAGAGCAAAAAAACACCCCAAGCCCAAAAACCAGACCGATACGCCAAATCCTCAGCGCACCCGCCCAACCCAAACTCAAGATGCCCGCCGTCTCTCCAGCGCGTCCCGCAGCCATAAAAGCCACTCCCAACCCAACTTCCATCGCGTCGGTGAAGGGCTATTTACGTACTCCGGCTGGGGCCTGCAACCCCCTTTTTCAAAAAAATCGCGGTGTCGCGAAATTTCTTTGGTATCTGCCTGTTTTCAACGAGTTATGGCCTTTTTCAATGGTTCTCCGCGCACTCCCGCCGGCGTTGCAATGCCGGAACCGACCACCAACGCGCCGACTCGCGGGGCCGGTTTGGTCTCTCCCAGGGCAAGTGGCGCGCCGGATCGCTCGAACACCGCCCGTGCAGAGCGATCGTACATCGGTCGATACCCGAAAGCATCAAGCGAACCTGCAACAGGCGCCTCGGAAAACGCAATCGACTCAACGCGTTCCGGGACATTGGCCCATTTGGCCACTAGAAACAGGTAAACGATCCAACGACCAGCAAAGGCCAGGAGAGGAATGAAACCGATTTCAAGTGCTGTTTTGATCCCGTCGTTTTGGACCGATGCATGCCGGAGCCTCCTTGCGATGGCTGTTTGCCTCGCCTTCGCCGCGCCGGAACCGGTCGCTGCTGATCCGAAACGGGCACAGGACGCAAAGGGAAGAACCCTTTTGGGCGTGGGTTGGATCTTTGACGACGACCTTATCGGAGACGGTTACGACCGCTGGCAGACCTCTTCCCTGACCCTCTCCTTTGTCACGGGATATACATGGCAGGGGAGCTTGCCGCAGGGATTCGGCGACCTGATCGAATGGCGCGGCACGATACAGATGATCTCGCCCGCGGACCTGATCGCACCAAGCGCCAATGACCGTCCCTACGCAGGGGTTCTGGGGATTGGCGCACATAGCCATTTCCAGCGCCGCGGCCTGGAGTACTCCGTGGGCGCAGAGCTGGTGGCGACCGGCGAGCAGACCGGCGTTGGCCAGCTGCAACAGTGGTTTCACAGGGTCATAGGGTCCGAGCCCCCATCGGATGAGGAACTCGACGACCAGATTCCCAACAATTTCTACCCCACCGCGGTCATCGAAATCGGCAGATCGTTTCAACCCGCGCCCGCAATCGGGTTCCGTCCTTTCACGGAGTTCCGGGCCGGCGACGAAACTCTCGCGCGCCTGGGCTTCGACCTGGTATTCGGCCGCATGGGTCAGAAGGAACTGCTGGTGCGCGACAAGGTCACCGGGCAACGCTACCGAACCGTGAAATTCGGGCCGCACGGGTTCAGTCTGGTTGTCGGTGCGGATGCCGCGTATGTCTGGGACAGCAACTTCATCCCGTCCAACCGGGGCGTCGTGGCCGAGAACCACCGAACCCGCGCGCGAGTCGGGCTGAACTGGCAGCAGGAACACTTCTCGATCTTCTACGGCGCGACCTACCTGAGCAAGGAGTTCACGAGCCAGTGGGAAGATCAGGTGGTTGGCTCATTCAACCTGCGGTTTTCGTTCTGAATCGGAGTTGACGACCTGCTGCTGCGACAACGGCCGAGACTCCCGAATTCCGTCGTTCCGAGATGCGAAGCCCGATAGCTTCCTGTCTGGAACGAGATCCCGAAACGAACCGGCTGGCCATGGTGCCGCAGAAGGGACTCGAACCCCCGACCCCATCATTACGAATTGTTTGGCGGTTTCTTTGGACCGTGTTGCACGAGGCCGCGCCACACCTCATAGGACCGTACAATACGTTGTTAAGAAACGCAATTTCTAACTCGCCGCCTTCCACAGTCCCGCACCCGTTCGTCGCCTATTGTACCCCTCTGCCCTACTAATCCCCTACAGATTTGGTTTTGCCCTACTAATTGCGCGCAACCGCGTTCGTTAGGGTGCCTAGCCCTGCTCCCGCTGGGCAAAGCCCACCACCCCGCCCCAAGCACGGCGGCGGCAGGCGCGGGCCGGGTAGGCGCTCTCCCTTGGAGGCCTCTCTGGACCAAGGGGGATTCATTTGGAGAAGCAGAACGCTTGGCTTTAGCCCCTACGACGTTCTATACGCCGTAGCTTCAAGACATGGAGAACTTTGCGCCTTGGGTGGTCGATGGCACGGGTCTCCTGACCTTCGATAATCCAGCGGCTAAGGTTCGGCTCCGCCTTCTGGGTGATCATGCTTTGCTTCTCCGCATCTTCCACACCGCGTTGCACGACAACGCGCACTTCGGTGCCGATCTCGAAGGCGTTTACCGAATGGTTGTGTATGTGGGCTTCGGCGTAATCGCCGGTCATGTTGTCTTTCCAGACAGAAAAGACGTGCGTGCCATCGTCCGCCTCCGCGTGCCACTGGGACCGACCGATGTTAGGCACGCCATGGAAGGAAAAGGCTTCGTGGCGACTCATTGGGCTGTCCTCTTTGCGCGCGTCATGCTTGCCCCTCATCAATATCGAGTTTGGGCAGGCTCCGAACGATCCGCATGGTTTCCAGCGAAACGGTGATGACCCTCTGGAACAATTCCAGCGGGTATTTCGGGTCACCGATGGTTTCGTTGGCGTAGTCGTTGGCATCGTTCACGATGCCGCTGGCCTTGTCGGTTTTGACCACCTGCCGTTCCATAACCCACTCCAAGGCAGGCTTCCCATTCACCACGTAGTCGTATGCCTCTAGCGGGATGTTCTGCATGGTGATGTTGTCGTTGTAGAGGACGGTGGTCTTGTCCTTTTCCTTGCCCTTGCCGCCAAACTTCATCTTCTTAACCCGGTAGAACTTGACTGGGTCGGCCTGAGCCTCGGGGATGAGGTCATGAGTGCCTTCCTTGAACGTAACCATGTACGGTTCGACGCTCTCGAAGTTCACATGCAGGTCACCCAGCGCGCGCCCCGCGTCTCGGAAGGCGGCGAAGTCGGCGAAGGCTTTGACCGCCGGAATGCGGGGAAGTTGCTTGACTAGGTTGTTCTTGAAGCGTTCGCGGTAGTCGGGCGAGTGCAACAGGCCGTAGATGTAATAGAATAGATCTTCCTTGCTGATTGGCTCGCCTGGATAGGCAGCTTGGAAATGCGCAAGACCGTCATCGGTTATACCATCTACCCGTTGAAGCCCATTAGCATCGGAAGGAGTAGCGCTGAAAAGATCGTTACAGTCTTCTCCTTCGAGATAGATATTCAGAGGGAAGAACTCACTACAGTCCATGCTTGCGAAATACAGCCCTGGCATCAGCGAACACATGATCACCGAGAAGTCGCCGCGGAAGCCCCTACTGGGCACCCCGATAGCTAGATTCTTGGTGTCTGGGGACGGAAAAAGCTGGGCGGTCCTATACGCGCTCCAGTTCAGAAAACCATCCGTATACAGCCAAGATTTGGTAAACGGCCTGAAGTCAGAAAGGAAAATGCGCTCTGGGTCTGGCTCATAATGCTTTCCGTTTTCGGCGGCTTTCCGAGTCTTTTGGCACCAGCTAAACTCGCGCGAGTCTGAGCCACTTGCGTCGTTGTCCTTTGCATACTTGTTGTAGGCTTCGGATGCGCGGTCGATAGTTTCCCAGAGCTCGCTCTTCGATGAATTGAAGCACCACGCATCTCGGGTCGTTTGCACACCGCGCGTGTGCATTGAGAATACAGTCGGCTCCGTTGCACCTTTCTCCGAAGATAATATGAAATTGTCAAAGCTGCGATCTACCTGATCCAGCCAGTCGTTGTTTTCGTCCGGTGTAATGGTCTTCCAGCTTTTGGCTTTCGAAATACCCTCAACCGAGCCAAAGTCGCGAATGATAGCCAATTTTTGCTTCTGATCCAGATAGTCGCCGATATCGTGGAAATGGATGTGCCCGTGTTCGGTGGCGTCTGGGTTCTTGACGAGGACAGAAATCGCAATGGGAGCTCGACTGCCTGAGCCAAAAATCTTGCCGCCTTCCTTGCGGGAAAGCTCGCCTGAAGTGCGTTGATTGCCCCGTAAATGGAAGATGTACAGATCGCTGAACTCCTCGGCCAGACACTTGCGCATTCCATCAGCTGAGTTCCCGTCAATCCAGCCTGCGTTGGTTACAAACGCCATCACGCCAGCGTCGCCTATGCGGTCGGAGGCCCATCGGAAGGCTCGGATATAGCTGTCGTAGAGTGCTCTTTTATTCGTATTCTTTGACTCTTCGACATAGCTCGACCTGATGCGTTCATCGAGCCGAACATACTCGATGTTCGCCGCGTTGTCGTTTGCACTGGTCTGCCCCGCTGAATAGGGCGGATTCCCGATGATCACGCGGATATCCAGCGCCTTTTGCTTAGTCCGGCGCTCCGAGTTGTCAGGCAGAAGGTTGGCGATCATGTCGCGTTCCTGCTCGTACATTTGGAACGTGTCGGTCAGCAGGATTCCGGTGAACGGGTGGTAGGGCGCATCCTCACGCAACTCGCCCTGAACCAACTCGTGATACACGGTCTCGATATTGATCGCGGCGATGTAATAGGCCAACAGCACGATCTCGTTGGCGTGAATCTCCTGCTTGTACTTGTGCTCCAACTCCTCGGGCGCAATCAGACCAGATTGCAGAAGCCGCGTGATGAAGGTGCCTGTGCCCGTAAAGGGATCAAGGATGTGAACGCCCTTGGAGCCGAGCGTTTGCCCGAACTGGGCTTTCAACACGTCATTGACCGAATGGATTATAAAATCCACCACCTCGACCGGGGTGTAGACGATGCCAAGTCGCTGGGTCAGTACCGGGAAGGCGTTGCGGAAGAACCGGTCATACAGTTCTGTAATCAGAGTCTGGCGACCTTGCGCCGTAATCACTCCCTCGGCCCGGCGTTCCACGCTGGCATAGAACTTGGCAAGGCTTTCGGATTCCTTGGCCAGATTGTGCTCGTGTAGCTGCCCAAGCACGATTTCCATCGCCCGGGACACCGGGTTTTCCTTGGTGAACTTGCTGCCCTTGAACAGCGCATCGAAGACCGGTTTGGTGATGAGGTGCTGGGCCAGCATCTCGATTGCCTCGGCCTCGCTGATTTCGGGGTTCAGGTCGTCATGCAGTTCTTCGACGAAGGCGAGGAAAGCATCCCGTTCCGGCCCCGGCTTGGCCACGATGGTCTTGATGCGTGTGATGTGGGTTTGGGCTATCTTGGCAATGTCTTTCGCCCATGTATCCCAGTATTCGCGGGTACCACACTTTTCGACAATCTTGGCCATGATGGCGCGCGTGAATTCGTCAAATACGAACTCCCCTTGCACAACCTCGCCACCGTCTGGCCTAGCCTCTGGGCCGTCTTGCCCAATGCCAGCACCGGTCTTTTCCGCCTTGGTCTTGGTGGTGGCGAAGTCGTCCACAACTGCGGTCAGTTCCTTGAGCTCTGTTTCCGAAGAAATGCGGACCAGTTCCACCTTGTCGCTGATATCCTCGCCCAGCTTTGCTTGGTTGATGCGCGCGTCTAGGCGCTCGTCATGGGCGCGTAGCGCATTCAGGATTTGCCAGACGACTTTGTACCGCTCGTTGTCATTAAGTGCTTCCTCGGGCTTGGTGTCGGGCGGGATCGCAACCGGCAGGATCACGTAGCCCAGCTTTTTGCCTTCGGCCCGTCGCATCACCCGGCCAACGGATTGCACCACGTCGATCTGGCTCTTGCGTGGGTGCATGAACATGATGGCGTCGAGGGCGGGTACGTCCACACCCTCGGACAGCACCTTCGCGTTGGTCAGGATGCGGCACGTGTTGTCGTCCGAGTCCGCCTTGAGCCAGTTCAGAAGTTCCTCACGGGCGCTGGCGTTGTAACTGCCGTCTACGTGGCGAACCTCGGTTGCCAGATGCCGCTCGTCTTCGATCAGTTCGTTGCCGGTGTATTCATCTACGACCTTGGCAAACTCGTCCTCGATGATCTTTGATTTCGCGATGCTCTGGCAGAAGGCCAGCGCCCGCTTCATTGGGTGCGGGTCAAATTCAAGGTCGGCAGTCATGTCGGACTTGGTCAGCGCCTTGTAGCAGCCAATAATCTTGGTCGCATCGTCCAATGTAAGCTCGGCACCTTCCTTGAGCCGGTTCTGAATCGTTGTCGAAATCAGCCCTTCGTCCACGGCCAAAACCACCACTTTGTAGTCGGTCAGAAGGTCATTCTCGACAGCCCAGCCAAAGCCCCGGTGGAACAGGTCTTTTCCAAACTTCGCCTCGTCGTCCATGGAGGCCAGTTCGGCGTCGTGATCGTCTGCTTTACGCTTTGCAGCGTCCCCAAAGATACGGGGCGTCGCCGTCATGTAGAGCCGCTTTTTGGCGGCTACGTAGTCGTTGCTATGGATACGGACAAAGGCGCTATCGTCCTCATCCTTGAGCGTAACGCCGGTCGTTCGGTGTGCTTCGTCGCAGACGACCAAATCGAACTCCGGCAATCCGTAGTCCTTTTGGGCACGCGTAAGGACGTCAATCGAATGGTATGTCGAAAACACGACGGTCATCTTGTCCGGGCTGGAAAGGTTGACCTGCCGTGCGATCTTCTCTGGGTCGGTGGTCGCGGGAAATGCCAGGTCATGCACATTCAAGTCGAGACTATCTGCATCCGCATTTCGTCCAACTTTTGTATCCGAACACGCAGAGTAGGCTGTGAAGTCTTCTTGGCAGTCGTTCTTCCATTCCCGAACTGTCTGGGACATGAGAGCAAGCGACGGCACCATGAAAAGTACCCGTTTTCCCTTACCCGCTATTTCTTCGGCAATGCGCAAGCCCGTGAAGGTTTTGCCCGTGCCACAAGCCATGATTAGCTTGCCGCGATCCGCGCTTTCCAGGCCATCGACAACAGCTTTCAATGCTTCGCGCTGGTGATCCCTTAGCTGTTTCTTGGGTGCGAGACTGATCGTGCCCGTTCTTATGAACTGCGACCAGTCAATCCGGCTAGCTTCGAGTTCGCTAATCCCGATGCGGTTCCAGTCCTTCGATAGCTTATCTAGCGTTTCGTTTGCGTTCCGGCCAAATTCTTTACGTGTCGTATCGGCAATAATGAGGCGCGTGAAAGCATCGTTAGACGCCGCAGAAATGAATGTGTCTAAGTCAGGCTTTTGGATCCTGTAGTTCGGAGCGTAGAACTTGCACTGAATGGCCGCATAGCCCGATCCATCTGCGAGGGTTGCGACTAGGTCAATTCCAATATCTGTGCTGCTCCATCCGTTCTCTTTGGCCCATACCGAAAATGGGACGACCTTGGAGTAAAATTGCTTTTGAATATCGTCATTTTCCAAAAAGACGCGAACTAGACGCTCGAAATAGTCACCTTTCTCACGCTCACTGCGTGCCGATTTCCGATAAGAATCCAGTAGTTCTTGCAACTGCATCGCGGTTATTGGCCCCAAAACTCGTTTCTGTCGTTGGCGAGGTGCAACCGGCACCCGCTAGCGCTATTCGTAGCGACTAGAGGGCTATGGTTCCACAGATGTTTGCCTGCTTACGTCGTGCGTTCGCCGCCGTAGGCGCTTGCCTAGACTGTCATTCTTCCAGACGGTTTCGCTTATTGTTTCATAACAGGATGAAAAGTCGAGCTTTTCCTCGACCCATGCTTATACTGACGCGTGGCCAAAAGGAGGTCACGATGCCTAGTTTACGTCTTACCCGCCGTGCAATTGATGAAATCCCCTTCGCCCAGAACGGGCAGGTCCTGTACCGCGACACGATCCTCTCCGGCTTCGGGCTACGCGTTGGCGCGCAATCCAAGGTGTTCTTTGCCGAAGGGCAGGTGAACCGCCGCACGCGGCGCGTAACCATTGGCCGCGCCGATGTTTTTGCGCCCGAGGTTGCCCGCAAAAAGGCTCTTACGATCTTGGGTGACATGGCAGATGGGCACGACCCCAATGCAGAAAAGCGCCAAGAGGCTGCCGAGCAGGTGACGCTTGAACTGGCTCTGCAACGTTTCCTGGAGGTTCGCCGCCTGTCCGAGCATACCGTCGGCCACTATCAGCGTACCGAACGCTTGTATCTCAAGTCGTGGCGCAAGAAGCCGTTGAACGAGATCACCCGCCAAATGGTGCTAAAGAAACACCAAGACATTGGCCAGAAGCACGGGGAGACTACGGCTAATAACGTGATGCGCCATTTCCGGTCGATCTACAATTTCGTCGCCGCCACACAAGACGACTTCCCGCCGAACCCCGTGCAAATTCTGACCCAGGCCCGCGCGTGGTATAAGGAGCGGCGGCGGCAGACAGTGATTACCGCCTTGGACCTGCCCGCATGGTGGGAGGCCGTTATGGCGGAGCCGGAATATTCGCGCGACTTCCTCTTGACCGCTCTTTTCACTGGGATGCGGCGGGGTGAACTGACGAAACTCCGCTGGGAGAATGTGGACCTGAAAAACAAGGTTCTGCACCTGCCGACGACGAAGAATGGGGACGCGCTGAATCTCCCGTTGTCCGGTTTTCTGGCTGACCTGCTGAGCGAGCGCTGGGCACGCAGCAACGGCTCGCCTTGGGTGTTTCCGGGACCGGGCAAATCCGGCCATCTGGTGGAAACCAAGAAGTTCTTGTTGCGTGTGTCTGCTGGGTCTGGGGTTAGCTTCACTCTGCACGACCTGCGGCGCACCTTCATCACCATCGCGGAAAGCCTCGACGTGCCCTACTACGCGCTCAAGCGCTTGCTGAACCACCGAACCAACGGCGACGTGACCGGCGGTTATATCGTAGTGAATGCAGAACGGTTGCGCGAACCGGTGGAGCTGGTGGCGAAACGTATCCTTGAACTGAAAGAGCCGCGCGTCTGAAAATAGCGTGACTCGGCCCGGTGAACGGTGGGGCATGGTGATGGGTGGGTTGCCTTTGGGTAGCCAGGAGGTTGCCCACGCAATCAGAGTCTATAGCCCCTGATCTTCGACTTGTTTACTCGCGCGCGCACCTGAAAGGCAGACTTTGATTGTTTTGGATATGCTTGCACGGCGGGCAGTTTGACGTTGAAGAAACAGTTTGGTTTTGTATTTTAGTTGTGCCTACGAGAGGAGTGCCCCAAGCGCGTAACGACAAACGCTGGGCCGGTGAGAGGCCGGTAGTAGGACGGTGGGATTGTAATGTTCGGTGGTCCCTTAAAGGAACAGTAACCCGCGCCGTAGTCATCCACTAAAACATCTCGCTGCCTCAGCAGTGAGTGTGTTTCAGCTAGGAGACTACGATGGCTGAATCCAATAAACTGAGCCTTATGACGACCGACCAGGTCGCCACCTATACTGGCATGAGCAAATCCTTCTTCGAGAAGCGCCGCTGCCAGAATAAGAAACCCGACTATCTCAAGATCGGCGGACGCGTCTACTACGAGCCGAAATCTGTCGATCAGTGGTTGGCATCTCTTCGCGTGCAGGGGATGGCAGATGACTAAGAATCTGAAACCCAACCCGACCCGCGCCATCGAGTTTATCCGCTGGTTGAACTCTGGCGCTAATCTGCATCTGGAATCCATGGCGAACGCACGCAACGTAGCGCCGAACGCAAAGGCGTTTGGTCCTGACGAGTTCGAGGATGCTGTTTCGTTTGTTGCATCGGGTAACTCCGATGCATCCCAGCGCAACATGTACTTTCTGCCGAATGCTGAGTTCTTGGACGGCCCACGCAAGAAAGCGAACCTTTCGGCGGCGCGCTTTCTGCATGTTGATCTGGACTATAAGGACTATCCCGGAACGCCGGACGAACAGGCCGACCACGTCATAGCCATTCTCGCCAACGAGAAAGTTCGACCTAAGGGAATCCCGATGCCTACCGCCATTTGGGAAACGGGAGGCGGTTGCCACGCCGTCTGGAAGTTAGACGAGCCGCTGGAAATCGAGAAGGCCGAAGAGCTTAACAAAGCCTTGTTGTTTGTTCTGCAGGGCGGACCCGGAACGCATAATGCCGACCGGTTGCTGCGCGTGCCGTGGACGATGAACTGGCTGAACGACAAGAAGCGCGCCTCCGGTCGCGAACCTGCCTTGGCGTGGCACTTCGAGCCGATGGAGCTGAACAAACCGCCCCGGACTTACTCGATAGATGACTTCCGGGTTAAGCTGCCCAAGGAGGTCGCAAAGTCGAATGGTGAGCCTTCGACCTTGGCTGAACCTGTGGCCGAGATCGAGCCGCTGCCGCTGCCCGATCATCTCCACGAGGTCTTTCCGTCGGACCCGGAATGGGTTGAAGCGATCATGACCGGCCAGAACCCGCCCGGCAAAACCTATGCCACGCGTTCGGAGCTGGTTTATGCTGGCACAATCTGGATGCTGTTCCGTGGAATGCAGCCGGGGCATGTGTTGTCGATCATCATGTCGCCGGATGTAGGGATTAGCGCCCATGTGCTGGAGAACCCTAACCCGCTTGCCTATGCGCGCCGCCAGATTACGCGCGCCATGGCAGCGATCGAAGTGCGTTCGCATGGCTGGCCGATCCGTGACGACGATGGCCGTCCTGTCAAGGATGCTCCGCAGAATATTCGTTTCGCGTTGGCGGTGTTGGGTGTGGATGCCCAGCGCAACACCTTTACGCAGTCCGACGAATTCCGTGGCTACGGGTTGGATGGGCGCGATCTCAACGACATCGTCGAGATTCTTTCCAGTACTTTCCGGCGCGAGTTGGATTTTGCGGCCTCTCCGGCGGCGATAAAGCGGGAGCTTTTGGCTGTTGCCCATGAACAAAAGTACCACCCGGTGCACGACTATCTCGACGGGCTTACGTGGGACGGCACGCCGCGCATCGACACATGGCTGACT
The DNA here is from genome assembly GCF_059613135.1 of Ruegeria sp. BHSB196. Lineage (NCBI taxonomy): Bacteria > Pseudomonadati > Pseudomonadota > Alphaproteobacteria > Rhodobacterales > Roseobacteraceae > Ruegeria > Ruegeria sp. BHSB196. Next base: position 36,653 of record NZ_JBXWRY010000031.1, on the reverse strand, counting down.
GACTACTGCGGTGCCGATGATACGGAGTTGAACCGTGAATTCGGCAGCAAGGTCCTGATTGCAGGCGTGCGTCGCATCAAGCAACCCGGCGTGAAGTTCGACACGATGCTCGTGCTGGAGGGGCCGCAGGGTGCTGGCAAGTCGCAAGTGGCACAGCGGCTTGCGGTGCGCGATGAATGGTTCTGTGGCAGCCTTGACCTTAATAGCGACGACAAGACCAAAGCCGAAATGCTGGCGCGGGCATGGGTCGTGGAGTGCCAGGAACTGGACGGCTTGAACAAGTCCACTAGTCAGAAACTCAAGCGGTTCCTTAGTACGCCCATCGACATATATCGGCGGTCCTATGGTCGCGATGCAGATGGATACCGACGTCATTGCATCATCCTCGGTACCACCAACGAGGGGACGTATCTGCGCGACCTGACGGGCAACCGGCGCATCTGGCCTGTCATAGTCAGACGCATCGATCTTGCCCGGTTCAGTGCCGATGTCGACCAACTCTGGGCAGAGGCGGCCGTGCGGGAGGCGGCAAGCGAGACGATCACGATGTCGCCGCACCTTTGGGCCGCAGCCGCCGAGGTGCAGGGCAAGCGGATGGTCGAGGATGCCTATGCAGATGTCTTGGAGGACGCGTTTGCCGAGACCAAGGGCCGCGTTTCCATGGACAGCGTGAAGCTCCTGCTCGGTATCGAAACGGCGCGCATGTCGCCGATGGACACGCGGCGGATCAAGGCAGTCATGGCGAGCCTTGGGTGGGACTACGGCACTCATCGGCTGCATGACCTCGGGCGGCGCGAGAAAGCCCAGCGCAAGGGATTTGCGCGCGGCAGCACCGAGGAGCGGAAGGTGGAACACATCGCCCGACGGGTCGAGGGTGGTGTTGTAGTAATCTACCGCGTCGATTCCCGTCCCGACAGCGAGCCGCCATTTTAGGCCACGTTGCGCACCATGTAACGTAACATAAGGCCCAAACCGGCCTACACTACCCAGCGGGGCGCTACGGTGCCCCGCTGGTTTTTTCTGAACCCTTCCGAACTAAGTTACGGTTACAAGTTACAAAAAACTGTTTGCCATTTGCGACCCGCTCCGGCGCTCCAAGGCGCAAGCAGGACCATGGGTGCAGGGTTGTGCCGCCTGCACTTTGGGCATGGCTCTATGGGCTGCTCCGAGCCTCTGCGGACCTTCTCTTGGCGCAATTTACGTGTAGGCGCTACGGGCCAATATGGAACAGCCTCGAAATAATCGTTGCCTGCAGGCTCATAGGCTACTCAAGAACCGAGTAAAGAGTTCCTATTTCGTTCCAAGCTAAGTGTGTGGTATATCTTGCGTACTTACCGAGTCGCGCACACAAAATAGGGGCTTACCTTGGCAACGGATCAGCCGCAGGACGAGAGCATTCGAATTGCGCATCTAACAATGCTGCAAGGCGTAATCACCCGTATGGGGGCAAACTCCTTCACACTAAAGGCGCTTGCGGCGACCTTTGGAAGCGCCGCTGTGGCGGTAATGGCGACGGGGGGGCAGCCTTCCCCCTACTATGCCGTAGCCGCGATTGTCCCAATGCTGATTTTTTGGCTGATGGACGCGCAATACCTCCGTATGGAGCGAGCATATCGCAACCTCTACGACCATGTCCGTCGCGGCGAAGAGGTTGAGGCCTACAGTCTCAATGCCACACCCTTTATGAGCGACACTGCGTCAACCTTGCGTCTCGCCGTGTCTTGGTCAGTGAGCTGGTTTTACGTTGCGATCTTGCTCTCACTTGGTGCTGTGGCGGTACTCATCTTCAAGGGCATATGAATGAACAGCTTGTTTTCGTCACTGCAGATCCCGACCACAAAGCGGCGCGTGTTCTTCTCATTTCATTACCAGAACGATATTTGGCGTGTGAACCAAGTTCGCCAGTCATGGCGCTACAACCACGAATATTCGCGCGAGGCTGAGGGCTTCTACGACGCGAGTATTTGGGAGAGTTCAAAACGGACCGGGCCAGACACTCTCTGAAGAACCTTATTCGAGAGGGAATCAAGAATACTTCTGTTACCTGCGTGCTGGTGGGGTCGAACACATTTGAGCGCCGCTGGGTTCGCTATGAAGTTGCGCGCTCTGTGGCTAAAGGAAATGGCCTGTTGGCTGTTCAGATACATCAAATGGGGAACCAGCAGGGTTATTCCTCAAACGCAGGGCCGAACCCATTAGACTACATGGCGGTCTACAACGCTGGCGACAGCATCCGTCTGGCAGAATACAAGAACGGGACTTGGATCCGGTACGATGATTACCGCAAGTCGGTCACGCTCCCCTCGACTTGGGTCACGCCGCACGATGCAAACGTGATTAGACTATCTCGGTACGCTAGGCTCTACTGCTACAGAACACACGCTGGCGGTTCCAACTTTTCGTCTTGGGTAAGGCAAGCGGCGGCCGATGTCGGCCGGTAGTACGACCAGCACTCGGATTTAATCTGGCGGACTGTTGTGGTAGGTTAAACTATTGTTTTCTAAGAGAAGATTGGTGCCGCTGAAGGGACTCGAACCCCCGACCCCATCATTACGAATGACGTGCTCTACCAGCTGAGCTACAGCGGCTTCCTGGACCCTACTATGGCCCTACTAGTTCTCCTCGTGTGCCGCGAACTCTTTGGTTTTGCAAGTCATTCTCGCGGGGACCCGCTAATTACGAATGACGTGCTCTACCAGCTGAGCTACTGCGGCGACGCCATGCTCTCTAGTATCGGCGGCGGGGATTGGCAAGCAGATTTCAAGACCGGCGCCATCGTCCCAGCCAGCCGTCGGCTGGACCCGTTCCGGCGGGGCCGCCGCGTTCTCCTATGTCCTGGAATCGCGGTCTAAACGCCTGGATGCGCCGCCATGGCATAGCCTGCATCTATGGAAAAGATTGGTTTTTCCCTGGGTCAAACGGCTTGAGCCACGGAGTATTGTCGCAAAACCCTGAGGAATCGGAGCATCCAGAATGGCCCGACGCGCCCGTGCCAACCGAACACGCCGCAGCGAGTCAGGTATAAGCCCTGCCTCTCCGTATATCCGGCGTACGCTGCCCTATTTCGATCCATTGGACGACGAGTCGCTGGAACGGATCGAGGCGCAGGTCGACTGGATCCTGGAAAACGTGGGCATCGCGTTCCGGGATGATCCCGTTGCGCTGGATCTTTGGCGCAAGGCCGGGATCACTCCGGCAGGTCCGCATGGCGACCTGATCAAGGCGGATGCGAAATGGGTGCGCGAGATGTGCGCCAAGGCGCCGTCCCAGTTCACCCAGCTGGCGCGAAATCCCGCGCGGTCGGTCGTGATCGGCGGCGACAATCAAGTCTTCGCCCCGATCTATGGCGCACCCTTCGTCCGAGATCTGCAGGGCGGACGGCGCTATGCCACCTTCGCGGATTTCCAGAGCCTTGTGAAACTCGCCTATCTGCACCCGAACCTGCACCACACCGGGTTGGTGATTGCCGAGCCGACGGACATCCCGGTGTCAAAGCGGCATCTGGACATGGTGTTGGCGCACATGATCCTGAGCGACAAGCCGCATCTCGGTGCGATCACCGAGATGAGCCGCGCGCAGGACAGCGTGGAAATGGCCGAGATCCTGCACGGGCGGGGCGTGATGGACGAAAACTGCGTCATCCTTGGCAACGTCAATACCAACTCGCCTCTGCTTGTGGACAAGGTCGTGACCGAAGCGATCCGGGTCTATTGTGGCCGGGGGCAAGGCATCATCGTGGTGCCGTTCATCTTGAGCGGGGCGATGGGGCCGGTTTCGACCGCAGCCTCCGTCGCGCAGGCCATGGCCGAAGCGATGATGTGCTGCGCCTTTGCCCAGATCGTGCGGCCGGGCGCGCCGTTCGTCCTGGGCAATTTCCTGTCCTCGATGTCCCTGAAGTCCGGCGCCCCCACGTTCGGCATGCCCGAACCGGTGATGTCGAACTATGCGATCGGGCAGCTGGCGCGACGATCGCGGCTGCCTCTGCGCTGCGGCGGATCGCTGACGGCATCCAAGATCGAAGACGCGCAGGCCGCCTATGAATCCGCCGATTCCATGCATTCGACGATGCTTGCCGGCGCAAACTTCGTTCTGCATTCGGCGGGATGGCTCGAAGGGGGACTGTGCACGGGTTTCGAAAAACTGGTCATGGATGCGGATCGGCTGGGCTCCTATCAGAAAATCCTGGGTCAGGGATTGGATACCGGCGACGAAGCCTTCGCCCGCGATGCCTATGGCGAGGTCGAACCGGGCGGTCATTTCCTCGGCAGCGCCCATACGATGCGCAACTATCAAACCGCATTCTACGAGCCGAAACTCAGCGACAGCGAGAATGTCGAAAGCTGGGAGGAGGCCGGATCAAAGGACATGCGCCAGCGCGCCTTTGAACGCTGGAACGACATGCTGAATCAGTACGAACCGCCGCCCATCGACGAAGCCACGAAGGAAGAACTGACGGCCTATGTGGCCCGCCGCAAGGAAGAGATACCGGACGCCTGGTACTGAGACGCCGCCAACACCACAGATGCAGAGGAAACACCCATGTCCGACACGACTGCCGGGAATGCGTTGAACATACAGGCCGACGACTCGGCACGCGGCAAGCCGCTCCCGTCCCATGCACGGGTCGTGGTGATCGGCGGCGGCGTTGTTGGCTGCTCGATCCTGTTTCACCTGGCCAAGTTCGGCTGGAAGGATGCGGTTCTGCTGGAGCGCAACGAACTGACCAGCGGATCCAGCTGGCATGCCGCCGGCCAGATACACACGATCAGCTCAGACCCGAACATCAGCCGCCTGCAAAGCTACACCATTTCGCTCTACAAGGAGATCGAGGAGCTTTCGGGCCAATCCGTTGGCCTGCACATGACCGGCGGGTTCTATCTGGCCTCGAACAAGACGTGGCATGACTATCTCAAGCGGGAGCGGTCCAAGGCGCGCTACATGGGTCTGCATCAGGAATGGATCAGCCCCACGGAACTGGCCGAGCGTCACCCCCTGATCGACCCGAAACACTACTATGCCGCGCTGTGGGACGATCAGGACGGCGATCTGGATCCGTCGGGGACGACATATGCCTTTGCCAAGGCCGCCCGGCATTACGGCGCGCAATACTTCACCCATACACCGGTCACGGCGACCACCCAAAGACCGGACGGAACCTGGGACGTGACGACCGCCCGCGGCGTGATCAATGCCGAGCATGTCGTGAACTGCGGCGGGCTGTGGGCACGCGAGGTGGGCCACATGGCGGGCTTGAATCTGCCGGTGCAGCCGATGGAGCACCACTATCTGATCACCGAGCGAATCGACGAAATCGCCAATGCAGGCCGCCGCCTTCCCTGCGGCATCGATTATGAGGCCAACATCTATTTCCGTCAGGAGCGCGACGGCATGTTGTTGGGCACGTATGAACCGGTCGGCGTCCCATGGAAGGTTTCGGGTACGCCCTGGGATTTCGGACACGAGCTGCTTCCGCCCAATCTGGATCACATTGCCGACCGCCTCGAGCTTGGGTTCGAGCGCATCCCGGCGCTGGCCAGCGCCGGAATTAAGGATGCGATCAACGGGCCTTTCACGTTCGGTCCCGACGGCAACCCCATGATCGGTCCCGTGCCGGGAATGAGGAACTACTGGTGCGCGGTGGGCGTCATGGCGGGCTTCTGCCAGGGCGGCGGCGTGGGCCTGACATTGGCCGAATGGATGATCGACGGCGAGCCGTCGATCGATGTCTGGGCCATGGATGTGGCCCGGTTCGGAGACTGGGCCTCGCCCGACTGGGGTACGGTCAAGAGCTGCGAGAACTACGAGCGCCGCTTCGTGATGACCTTCCCGAATGAAACGCTGCCGAAAGGCCGCCGCCAGCAGACCACGGCGCTCTACGACCGGATGATCGCAAAGGGCGCGGTCATGGGTCAGGCGTTCGGGTTGGAGCATGTGCTGTGGTTTGCTGACGGTCCCGAAGACGCGCATGAGGCCCCGACTTTCGAGCGCAACCGGTCCTTCGGTTACGTGGCCCGCGAATGCGACGCCGTGCGCGAGGCGGTTGGCGGCATCGAGATCGCCAATTTCGCCAAGCACGAGATCAAGGGGCCTGGCGCCCGGGACTGGCTAGATCGGACGATGGCGGGTTACATTCCAAAACCCGGACGCATCACGCTGACGCCGATGCTTACGAAGAACGGCCGCTTGTACGGCGATCTGACCGTGGCTTGTCTGGACGAGGATCACTTCATGCTGTTCGGGTCGGGCTCGATGCAGGATGCCCACAGCCGGTTCTTTGCCCGCACCCTGCCCGAGGGCGTAACCCATGAGAACCAGACTCAGGACTGGCACGGAATCGCCCTGTCCGGCCCGAAGTCGCGCGACCTGCTCGCGCGCATTACCCGCGACGATGTGAGCGCCGAAGCGTTCAGGTTCCGCGACACCCGACAGACCCATGTCGGTGGCGTGCCGGTGATCCTGAACCGGATCAGTTTCTCCGGTGAGCTGGGGTTCGAAATCTACTGCCGGCCGCAATACCTGATCCGCCTTTCCGAGGCGATCGAGGAAGCCGGCGCGGATCTGGGTTATCGCTGGTACGGCAACCGCGCGCTGATGTCCTTGCGGCTGGAAAAGGGTTGGGGCGCGTGGGGGCTGGAATTCCGCCCTGACTTCAACGCGGTCGAATCCGGCATGGATGCCTTCATCAACTGGAACAAGGACTTTGTCGGCAAGGAAGCGACCATGAAGTTCCGGAATGACGGCGCGGCCCGAAAACTGGTCACGCTGGTCATCGACACCGAGATCGACGTGACCCAGGACGAAGCGGTGCTGCGGAACCAAGAGGCCGTTGGCTATGTCACGTCCGGCGGTTACGCGCATCACGTCGGAAAGTCGATGGCGATGGCCTATGTCGCCTCGGAACACGCGGCACCGGGCACCCGGCTGCAGGTCGAGATCCTTGGTACGTTCCGAGACGCAGTCGTTCAGGAAGGGCCGATCCACGACCCGGCCGGCGCGCGGATGCGTGCATAGCCCAAGACGGAGGACATACCAATGGGCAGGCAAATGAGTTTCGTTTCCGAACAGGTGCAGCCGGTTTCCTTGCCGGCCCCAAAACGGTACGTTCTTCTGCTGCTCGCATCTTGCTCGGCCCTTGACGTCACGGCCGCGGTCGAAGCGCTCAAGGAGGCCAATCGTTCGGACGGCACCGAAAGATACGAGTGGCTCTTGCTCAGCGAGGATGGTCAGCCCTGTCGCACATCCAACGGGATGCGCATGGGCGTGGACGGCGGTCTGATCGAACTCGACCGGCGGGACACGCTGATCGTGTTCGGGGGTGACGGTTGTGCCGATGTCAGCACCCTGCCCGTCCTGTCGTGGCTGCGCCGTCAGGCGCGAAAGGGACTCACCGTGGGAAGCGTCAGCAGCGGTGTCTTCGCCCTGCTCAAGGCGGGACTGGTCCAGGACGAGACAATCGCCACCCACTGGGCCTACCATACATCCCTGAAAGAGACTCATTCGAGCGTCCACGTCGCCCGCTCGATCTTTGAAATCTCCGAAAACCGGTTTTCCTGCGCGGGTGGCCTGGCGACGGTCGATCTGTTCCTGCACCTGATCGCGCGCGACCACGGGCCGGAGGTCGCAACATGGGTTGCAGACAACCTGGTCTGTTCGGCTCCGCGCACGGGTGCGCAGGAACAGACGATTTCGAGCAGTTGCCGCGCCGGCATCCGCAGCGAGAAAGTCGCCAAGGCGCTTCAGATCATGATGGCCACGACCGAGCTTCCGGTCAGCCCCGCCGAAATCGCGGCCCGGGTCGGCATTTCGACCCGCCAGTTGGAACGGCTGTTTCTGCGTGCAGTGGGCGCCACGCCCAAATCACACTACACGCGGATCAGGATCGAAAAGGCGCGCGTGTTGTTGATCCAGACCGACATGAAGCTGATCGAGATCGCGCTGGCCTGCGGTTTCAACAGCGCCAGCCATTTCTCCAAGGTCTACCGCAAATTCTACGGCATCCCGCCGCACGCCGAGCGGGGAGTGTCTTCTGCGGCGTGAGCGCGGAGAACAATTCGCGTCAGCGTCCGGATTTGCCGTTTGCTTCCATGAATTCGGCTTCCGCATCGATGACGCGGGGCGGCTCGATCACCTCTTCGGTGTTCTCGTCCTCGATCTTTTCATCGACCTCTTCGACATCAGCGGCGGCTTGGTCGATGTCTTCGGCCTTGTCCTCCAGCGCGCCGACGATCAGCGGCAGCATGTGAACACCTGTGGCCGACGCGATTTCCGGGGTCTGCGGCGTTTGCCAGGCCAGCGTGTCAAAGCTGTTGCAGTTTTGGCAGACGGGCCTCCACTCGGCATGGATGTCATGACAATTCTCGCAGACCCATTGCGGGCCGCGCGGGGCATTCAGCGCCTTGGCGAGCCAACCCTGAACCACCGCATCCGACGCGCCCTCACCGCGTTCGATGGCCGCCATCAGGGTGTAGGCACGCGCATCGCCCTGCTGCTCGACAAGGTCGCCGAGCGCGCGACGGGCTTCGGGAAAGTCCTCGGCAACGATGTTGAGCTCGGCCAGAATGAGGCGGGTTTCGGGATGCTGAGGGTGAATGCGCGTCAGGGCGGTGAATCGCTTGATCCGGTCGGCGGGCGTTTCGTCGGGAACGATCTCGGCAAAGGCATGGGCCAGGTCGGGATGCGGCTGCGCCTCCCACGCCTTCTTCAAGATCTTTGTGGCGTTGCGCGATTTGCCTTTGGCGATATGCGCGCGCGCGGCCATGGCCGCCGCAGGTACCAGATCGGGAGAAAGCCGGTTTGCCTCGATGGCGCGTTCCTGCTGTTCGAGGGTCGCGGTTTCGTCCAGCAGGTTCTTCGCTTCGGACAAGGCCAACACGGCGTCGCGCCGCTTGTACACGTCGCGCGGCAGCGTTCCGGATTTCAGCTTGGCCGTCAGCGTCGCCCGCGCCCCGGCCCAATCCTGCGCCTGGGTCTGAAGCTTCAGCAGCACGTCCTGTGTTTCCTCGTGCCGGGGTTTGAGCTCCAGCGCCTTTTCGGCCAGCTTGCGCGCGGTTTCGTCATCTCCTTCTGCCAGCTTCTGCTTCATGATCCCGCGAACGCCGACGAACCGGGTTGATTGGTCCGTCACCAGTTTCTTGTAGGTTTCGGACGCCTTGCGGGTGTCGCCGGTCATTTCGGCGGCCTGAGCGACCAGGAGATTGGTCAATTCGGGCTTGTTCAACAACCTTTCGGCCTTGGTCGCCTTGGACATCGCAATGCGCCCCTCACCCGAGGCCAATGCCATCAGACCCTCGGACAGGGCCTGGTATCCGCGCCGCTCTCGGCCGCGGTCAAAGTAGCGCGACAACGCCGTTTCATCTCCGTTGAGGAATTTCAACGTGGCGACCAGCAGACTCAGCAGCTTGAAGAACAGCCAGATCAGAACGACCAGCACCGCCAGCCCGATGACCGACTGAAGCGGGCCCAGCGTGTATTCAGTGCCCGCAACCGTGATCTGCACGCCGCCGCTCGCTTCCATCAGAAACGCCGCGCCCAGCGCCAGAAGGCCGATGATCGCAACAAAAACCAGTATCTTCAGCAATGACCAAAACATGACGGGCCCTTCAGTTCGAGTTCACGCTTTCGACAAGCGCATCGGCGGCGGCAACGGCTTCCTGACGGGCGCGCGCCTGTTCGACCCATGTCGCCATCGCGGTTTGTGCGGCGTCGGGCAACGTGGCGACTTCTTCCAATGCCTTGGACAGATCGCCGGCTACCAAGGCGGCCTCGGCCCGCGACAGGATTGCGTCCGGATCGGACCCGTCGCGCGGGGTCACGGACCTGGCACCGGTCTGGCGTTCCAGGAAGGCGAGAATGCCCGATCCTTTCTCGGCCTCGCGAACATCGGCCAGTGCCGTGCGGGCAGCCGACGGGAATCCGGCGCGCAGGCTGGCCATCGTGGCGACACCATCCGTTGCTGCATCGGTCAGCGCCTTGGGTACATCGACCCCCCCATCACGCAGGTCCGAGACCTGCGCCAGAAACGGCGCGCCAAGATCCAGCTGACTGCGCAGGGTGGAGGCCGCCGCGCGGTTCGCCGCAGCCTGCGCATTCGCCGCCGCCTTGGCTTCCAGATTCTGGGCCTGGGCCAGCATCTTTTCGATTTCCGCCCTTTGATCGGCAAGCGACTGGCGCAGCTTGTCCAATTCGGCCTGGTACGCCGCGGGAACGGCTGCCGAGCCGCCCTCTGCCGAGGCACCCTGCTCCAACTGGGTCAATCGTGACTGAAGCGGTTCCAGTTCCGTTGTCAGTACCGCGATCTGCGACTTTACCTCATCTAGATCGGTCTCAATCGGCTCCAGTTTACCGGATAGATCCGCGACCTGATCCGACAGGCCGGACACATCGGCCGACGCGTCCGCCTGACTTTTGCTGGTCAGGTCTTCGATGGATTTGGCATGTTCCGCGATCCTGGCCTCCAGGGCCGCCACCGACTGACCCAGATCGCTTTCTGCGGCATTGAACAGGTCGCTTTGTCCTGCGACAAAGCCAATCCCTGCGGCGATGATGCCGCCCAACAAGGCCGGCCAGAAACCGCCTCGTTTCTTGGGTTCCGTCTGCGTCGTTTCCGGCGCCTCTGCTTGCGTTGGCATGGCTTCGGCTTCGGCTTCGGCTTCGGCTTCGGCTTCGGCTTCGGCTTCGGCTTCGGAAGCCGTTTCTTGCGGTGTTTCGGTCACGTCAACAGAGTCATCATCCGCGCGGTCTTGCGGTTGCGTGGACTGCTCTTCGGGTCTTGTTTCGGGTTCGGGGATCGTGCCCGGGTCTTGATCCGTCTTCTTTCCACCAGCCACCGCCACTTCCCCTTTGATTCCAGAAAAGTCCTAAACAAGAGACCCATGTAGGTTAGTCCGCGTCCCGCACACCCTCAACCCGCATCAACCGGCTCACGAGTTTTTTCACCGCCATTCGCATTCCGTCCCCATCCGGTTGATCCGCGATCACCAGTTTCTGAAAACTCAACGTTTTCAATGGCATTGCTGCCGCCTCGCTGATCGCGGCAAGCCATAGCGGCGCGCGACCGGTCCAGTTGTCGGCAAATTGTCGCGCGGTTCGGGGCGAAAACAGCGGTGCGACAATGGGTTGGCCATCATCCATCGCCGCCAGTGCGTCTTGGTTGAATGGGCGCAGATCCTGGCCGTAGATCACAAGCTCCTGCGTCGTCACGCCGGCCTGCGTAAGTTTCGCGGCAACTTCGCCGCGACCATGCTCCCCCCTCAGATGCAGCAGCGGCCGGGCCGGCTGCAGCCCGATCAGGGTGGCCACAAGTTCTTCGGCTGTTTGTCCCGCCATCTGCGCGGTCCAACCCGCTCGCCGCGCCGCCTCCGTCGTCTCCGGACCGACGCAATAGGCCGGAAGGGACCGGTTTCGTGTCGCGCCGGCGGCAGCGGCGACGCCATTTGCCGAGGAAAAGATCAGACCCTTTGACCCCGACAGATCGAGGTTTCCGCCGACCTGCCTCATCGCGAGCAACGGAGAGTATATCACCTCCACATCCCGCGGCAGATCCGGCAGCAATTGCGCCACGAACCTTTCCGAGGCGGCGCGAGGGCGGGTCATCAATAGGCGCAAGGTCACTGCTTTTCGTCGCGGGATTGTTTGAATGCGCGCGGGGTGATACCCCGGCCTTCGATCATGATGCAACGGTTCAGGCGGATGGCGCAAACTGTAACGATCATCGGACTGGAAAGCAGCTGCGACGACACGGCGGCCGCGGTCGTGCGCCAATCCGGCGGCGCGCGGGCCGAAATCCTGTCCTCGGTCGTCCACGGGCAAACCGAGCTGCACAGTGCATTTGGCGGAGTCGTACCGGAAATCGCGGCCCGCGCACATGCCGAAAAGCTCGACATCTGCGTTATTCAGGCTCTGAAACAGGCCGGTACCGGGCTGGAGGACATGGACGCCATCGCCGTGACGGCCGGGCCGGGATTGATCGGGGGGGTCATGTCCGGCGTCATGTGTGCCAAAGGTCTCAGCGCGGCCTCCGGGCTGCCGCTTATCGGCGTCAATCATCTGGCCGGGCACGCGCTGACACCGCGACTGACCGACGGTGTCGATTATCCATATCTGATGCTTCTGGCTTCTGGAGGGCACTGTCAGTACCTGATCGCCCACGGTCCCGATCGGTTCACCCGTCTTGGCGGCACGATCGACGATGCCCCGGGCGAAGCGTTCGACAAGACCGCCCGTTTGCTGGGCTTGCCGCAGCCGGGTGGTCCGTCGGTCGAGGCAGAGGCCCGCAACGGCGACGCCGATCGGTTTCGTTTTCCGCGCCCCTTGCTGGACCGCCCCGACTGCAACGTCTCGTTTTCCGGTCTCAAGACCGCACTGATGCGGTTGCGCGACCGGATCGTGGCCGAAAAAGGCGGCCTGACCAGGCAGGACCGGGCCGATCTTTGCGCCGGGTTTCAACACGCAGTCGTCGAAACCCTGGCCGAGAAGACGCGGCGCGCCCTGAACAGCTACGTCGCCGAGTCGCCGCGCCATCCCGTGATGGCCGTTGCGGGAGGCGTCGCCGCCAATTCCGCCATTCGGTCCGCGTTGGAGACGGTCTGCGCGGAACAGGGCACCCGGTTCATAGCGCCACCGCTGGCTTTGTGCACCGACAACGCCGCCATGATCGCCTATGCCGGGATCGAGTTGTTCCGCAGCGGCGCCCGGGACGGGCTGGACCTTGCGGCGCGACCGCGCTGGCCGTTGGACCGCGCCAGTCCTGCGCTGCTTGGCGGCGGGCAGAAGGGGGCCAAGGCATGAGCGTCGCCGTCCTCGGCGCTGGCGCTTTTGGCACCGCGCTTGCCATTTCCTTGGCCGGAAACGGTCCAGTCATCCTGTGGTCGCGGTCCGTGGAGCAGGCCGCCCTCATGCGCGATGCCCGGGAAAACGCCCGGCGTCTGCCCGGCGCCCGATTTCCGGCCTCGCTGACCGTCACCGCAACTCTGGACGAGGCTGCCGCCTGCGACACTGTCTTGTTGGCCATTCCGATGCAGAAACTGCGCGGCGCGCTGACCGAGAACGCAGATGCTCTGAGCGACCGGGTGCTGGTCGCTTGTTGCAAGGGAATCGAGGTGGAATCGGGTCTGGGTCCGCTTTCGGTCATACGGGAAACCCTGCCGAATGCGTGCCCTGCCCTTCTGACCGGTCCGAGTTTCGCGGCCGACATCGCGCGTGGCTTGCCCACGGCCCTGACGCTGGCCTGTACCGATGCCGACCTTGGACGCAGATTGCAGGCGGAGTTGACCACGGCGACCCTGCGGCTCTATCGCACCACCGACACCACCGGCGCGGAACTCGGCGGTGCGCTCAAGAACGTCATGGCAATCGCGTGCGGGGCCTGCATTGGTCAGGGCATGGGCGAAAGCGCGCGCGCTGCCCTGATGACCCGCGGATTTGCCGAGATGCAGCGGTTTGCGGCCCACAAGGGTGCCCGGCCCGAGACACTGATGGGTCTGTCGGGCCTTGGCGATCTGGTCCTGACCTGTTCCTCTGACCAGTCGCGAAACTATCGCTTTGGCCTGTCCTTGGGTCGGCACGAGTCGTTTGACGGTGCGACCACCGTCGAAGGCGTCGCCACCGCGCGAGCCCTGGCCCGGATAGCCCGGGAACAGGATCTGGACATGCCGATCAGCACCGCCGTGGCGCATCTGTGTGATCGTACATATAGCGTTGCGGAAGCGATCCAATACCTGCTCAACCGACCCCTCAAGGAGGAATGACATGCTGATTGCCCTGATCGCCCGCGACAAGCCCGGCGCGCTGCAGACGCGGCTGGACAACCGAGCGGCGCATCTCGACTACATCGCGGAAACCGGCGTCGTTTTTCAGGCCGGGCCACTGTTGGACGGGGATCAGATGATCGGATCTCTGGTGATTCTCGATGTCCCGGACCTGGCGGCTGCACAGGTCTGGGCCGACAACGACCCTTATGCCAAGGCGGGTCTGTTCGCCTCGGTGGAATTGCTGCCCTGGAAGAAGGTGATCGGCTGATGGCGTATTGGTTGTTCAAATCCGAACCCTCTACCTGGAGCTGGGATCAACAGGTCGCCAAAGGCGATGCAGGTGAAGAATGGGACGGCGTCCGAAACTATCAGGCCCGGAACTTCATGCGCGACATGCAGGTGGGCGATCGCGGGTTCTTCTACCACTCGCAAAAAGACAAGGCGATTGTCGGGATCGTCGAAGTCTGTGCCGAGGCGTACCCGGACAGCACCACCGACGATCCCCGTTGGGAATGCGTGGACATCAAGGCCGTGCGCGCCTTTGCGGTGCCCGTGACCCTGGAAAGCATCAAGGCAGATCCTCGGCTTTCCGAGATGGTGCTGGTCAAGAATTCCCGCCTTTCCGTGCAGCCGGTGACGGAATCGGAATGGCGTGCGATCTGCGAGTTGGGGCAGACAAATCCGGATTGATCGGTCATTCTGACTTTCGGGGTTTCAGGAGAGACGAACATGGATCTGTTGAGTGTTCTTGTCGCCACCGTCGCTGCATTTTCCTTGGGCGCTGTCTGGTACAATGTTCTGAGTGACCAATGGATGAGTGCCGCGGGAATCCCCAAAGGTCCAGACGGCAAGCCCGAAGGAGGAATGACGCCGGGCATTTTCGGCGTCAGTTTCGTGATGCAGCTGATCGTCGCCGGAATGATGCGGCACATATTCGCGCGCGCGGGCATCGATGGCCTGGGCGAGGGTTTGGTGGCCGGTCTCGGCATCGGGTTGTTCTTCATCACGCCCTGGATCGCGATCAACAATCTCTATGGAATGCGCCCAGTGCGCCTGACATTGATCGACGGCGGCTATGCCACGTTGGCCTGCGCCGCCATGGGGCTGATCCTGGCTTTGTTCTGAAACAGGGGAAGGCCCTGACGCATCAGAACCTTCCCCGCCCCGCGTGCTCCCATCTCACCACACGCGTTTGGTTGTTTTGGTCCTGACCGTCCTGGTCTGGAACAAGCAGTAACAAAGGACGCGCCGCACTGGCAAATGCGAAGTCCTTAGAATGCGGTTCAAATGCCAAGCATACGTGCCAGTTGATTTTCTGCCCGCTATTGTTTAACATTTTGGTTAATTATTGACACAGGGAGGGTGTGATGCCTGTCAACTTGCCCAACGAAAGCGCGGAATACCGTGCGGCCCGATCGGAATTGCTGACCGCCGAAGCCAACCTGCGTGCCCTCACCGAAGAAGTCGCCGCCCTGCGCCGCGCCATGCCCCCGGGCGGGCGCGTTCCCACGGATTATGTATTTCACAATTCCAAGGGCCAGCCTGCGCCGATGTCGTCGCTGTTCGGGGAACATGACACATTGGTGATCTATTCGCTGATGTACGGGCCCAACGCCGAAAAGGCCTGCCCCATGTGTGCGGCTTTTCTGGATGGTTTGGCGGGACAGGTGAAACACATCACGCGCGAGGTTTCGCTTGCGATCGTCGCCCAGAATTCCCCGGAGAAGCTGGCCGAGCTTCGGAAAACGATGGGTTGGGGAACCTTGCCCCTCTATTCGGCCCAGGGAACCGGGTATCAGCGGGACTATCTTGCCGAAAGCGACGGCGGCGATCAGTTGCCCATTTTGAACGTGTTCCACCGGAACGGCGGCGGGATACACCACTTCTGGAGTTCCGAGCTGTTTTTCGAACCGAGTTCCTGGCACCCGCGCCATGTGGATCCAATGTGGTCCCTGTGGAACCTTCTGGATCTGACGCCGCGGGGGCGCGGTGACTTCATGCCCAGCCTCGGCTGAAGCCATCCAGACTCGTGTCGCGCCAAGAAAAACGCGCCGCGGGATCTCTCCCGCGGCGCGCTGCGCGTCGGTCCGCCTTCAATAGCGGTAGTGTTCGGGCTTGAAGGGGCCTTCCGGATTCACACCGATATAGTCCGCCTGGTCCTGGCGCAGTTCCGTCAGCTTGACGCCGATGCGGTCCAGATGCAGGCGGGCAACCTTTTCGTCCAGATGCTTGGGCAGGATATAGACCTGATTGTCGTACGCCTCACCGCGGGTCCAAAGCTCGATCTGCGCCAGAACCTGGTTGGTGAACGAGGCCGACATCACGAAGGACGGATGCCCGGTTGCGTTGCCGAGATTCAGAAGCCGGCCCTCGGACAGCAGGATGATCCGGTTGCCCGAAGGCATCTCGATCATGTCCACCTGGTCCTTGATGTTAGTCCATTTGTGGTTCTTCAGGTTGGCCACCTGAATCTCGTTGTCGAAATGTCCGATGTTGCCGACGATGGCCATGTCCTTCATCTCGCGCATGTGCTCGATGCGGATCACGTCCTTGTTGCCGGTGGTGGTGATGAAGATGTCCGCGGTCGAGACCACGTCTTCCAGCAGCACCACCTCATACCCGTCCATGGCGGCCTGCAGAGCGCAGATCGGGTCAACCTCGGTGACTTTCACCCGGGCACCTGCGCCACTCAGCGAGGCTGCCGAGCCTTTGCCCACATCGCCATAGCCGCAGACCACGGCAACCTTGCCGGCCATCATCGTGTCGGTGGCGCGGCGGATGCCGTCGACCAGCGATTCCTTGCAGCCATACTTGTTGTCGAATTTCGACTTGGTGACGCTGTCGTTCACGTTGATCGCCGGGAACGGCAGGTGGCCCTTTTCCATCATCTTGTACAGGCGATGCACGCCGGTCGTCGTCTCTTCCGAGACGCCCTTGATCATGTGGCGCTGCTTGACGAACCAGCCGGGGCTTTCCTTGAGCCGCTTGCGGATCTGGTCGAACAGCGCAACTTCTTCCTCCGACTGCGGGTTTTCGATGATCTCGGTCTCACCTTCTTCGACCCGCGCGCCCATCAGGATGTAGAGCGTCGCATCGCCGCCATCATCCAGGATCATGTTTGCGCCGCCCTCGGGGAACTGAAAGATCTTGTCGGCGTAGTCCCAGTATTCCTCGAGCGTCTCGCCCTTGACGGCAAAGACCGGCGTGCCACTGGCAGCGATGGCCGCGGCGGCGTGATCCTGGGTGGAGAAGATGTTGCACGAAGCCCAACGAACATCCGCGCCCAGCGCCACCAGGGTTTCAATCAGAACCGCGGTCTGGATTGTCATGTGCAACGACCCGGCGATCCGGGCGCCCTTCAGGGGTTTGCTTTCGCCATACTCGGCCCGCAGCGCCATGAGGCCCGGCATTTCGGTTTCGGCAATGTCCAATTCCTTGCGGCCAAATTCGGCCAGGGAAATATCCTTAACTATGTAATCAGCGGGCATCAGAAGCTCCATTCCGGCATAACTCGTCCGGTGAGCCCTTAACACTCATCACTGCACATGGCAACTTTGATGACCGGCCGGCGCCTTCGCGCCAAGCGAGGTGTCAAGCGTATGATTTGAATGAGGGATTTCCCAGTTCAGCTGGGTGTGCCCTTTGCCTCTTCTTTCGGAATCGCCTCGAAGAAGTCGGTGCCTGCGGCAACTATGCAACTGATGCCGTTGGCATGGGTCAAAAGCACCGTATACGTGCCTGTTTCTTTCGACGACCAGACTTCCATGACCGACTGCGCCCCGCTGGTCTTTTGCAGGCCACCAAAGGTCAGTTCCTCGGCGTATTTCTCCTTCAGGTTTGCGACGACCGCATCGCGCATTGCGCAATTGGCCGCTTGGGCAGGCGGCGCGGTGGCGGCCATGCCGAATGCCAGTGCGACTCCCAACACGCGCTTGAACATGACAAGCTCCTTTCGCTAGACGTTCCGGTTTGAGGGGGACGCGCCGGGAGGAGTGCACGCCCCCCTCTGCGCTTGATATCGTGATCCACATGTGCCGGTTCAAAGCACGCACCTTCAAGAAGGTGTTGGCAGCATGTGATCAGGATGCCAAACAGGCTACGCCCGAAATGTGGCATGAGCGCGGCGGACAGAAAGAGGCATGGCAGAATGGCAACACAACCCAGAGCGTGGCAAAGAATGCTGTCGGGACGGCGCCTGGATCTGTTGGACCCCACCCCGGTGGATATCGAGATCGAGGACATCGCCCACGGACTAGCGTTTGTCGCGCGCTGGAACGGCCAGACGGATGGCGATTTCGCCTATTCCGTCGCCGAGCATTCCCTGCTGGTCGAAGAACTGTTCGGCCGCATCTCCCCCAAGGCGCCACCGAAATGGCGTTTGGCCGCCCTTTTGCACGACGCACCCGAATACGTGATCGGAGACATGATCTCTCCGGTCAAATCCGCCGTCGGACCGGACTATGGCAAGCTGGACGACAGGCTGGCGGCCGCGATCCACATTCGCTTTGGCCTACCGGCGGAAATTCCTGCGACCGTGAAGAAACAGATCAAGCGGGCGGACAGGATCAGCGCCTGGATGGAGGCGACGCAGATTGCCGGGTTTTCTGAGGCCGAGGCGACGAAGTTCTTCGGGCGCCCGGACAAGGCGCTGATCGACGGGCTTCACATCAGACTGCGCCCGCCGGTCAAGGTGCGCACCGCCTATATGGCGCGCCACCAGGAATTGATGGATCAGGTTTGAAGGAAGAACCGCGCTGGCTAGCGCGGGCTGCGCTTTGCCAGAATCCGCTGCAAGGTCCGGCGGTGCATGTTCAGTCGTCGCGCGGTTTCCGAAACATTCCGATCGCACAACTCATAGACCCGTTGGATATGCTCCCACCGCACGCGATCGGCGCTCATCGGGTTTTCCGGCGGCGGCGGCAGTTCGTCTTCCTTGGCCAAAAGCGCATTGGTGATGTCGGTCGCGTCGGCGGGTTTCGACAGGTAGTCCGTGGCGCCGATCTTGACCGCGGCGACCGCCGTTGCAATCGCCCCGTATCCCGTCAGCACCACGACGCGGCTGTCGGGCCGCTTGTCGCGCAGCACCTCGACGACATCCAGACCGTTGCCGTCCTCCAACCGCAAATCGACAACGGCAAAGGCGGGCGGCCTGGCCGTGGCGATGGCCCGCCCTGCGGCGACCGAGGAAGCGGTTTCCACCTCGAATCCGCGTTTCTCCATGGCCTTCGCCAGACGCCGCAGAAACGGCTCATCGTCATCGACCAGCAACAACGACTTGTCCGGTCCGATTTCAAGCTGTGGGGTGTCGGCCATGCTTTTTCTTTCTGCGGTTATCCGTTCTTTGCCTGTGGGCGAGTATTACCAGCACCTTGCCAAAGGTCAAACTCGGTATCGCGGTCACATGTTTTCCAGAAAGCAGCCGATCTTGTCCGCCATCTCTTCGGCGGTGTCTTCGCGTTTGAAGAACTCCACGAACCCGTGTTCGGGCAGAACCAGGTAGGAAAAGGTCGAATGGTCCACCAGGTAATATTCGTCGCTCTTGTCATGCGCCTTGTAATAGGTCTTGTAGGCCTTGCTGGCTGCGTGGATCTGTTCCGGCGATCCCGTCAGGCCGATCATCCGCTCGTGCAGATTGTAGGCAAAATCGCCGACCACCTCGGGTGTATCCCGATCCGGATCGACCGAGATGAAGATCGGCGTCACGATCTGGCCCCGCGCCTCCAGGATATCCACGGCCTCGGCATTGCGGCTTGTATCAAGCGGGCAGACATCCGGACAGAAGGTGTACCCGAAATACAGAAGCGACGGGCCGGTGATGACATCCTTGTCGGTCACGGTCTCTCCCTTGGCGTTGACCAGTTCGAACGGCCCGCCGATGGAACCCGCCCCGCCGGCGATCTGACTGGACCGGCACTGGGCGAACTGATCGTCCGACCCTCGCCCAAGCGTCATTACCCATGTCGCGCCCAAAACGGCGACAAGTACGGCAGCGGCGAGAATGGCATATGTTCGGGTCATGGGATCTGGGCCTGACAGTCGAGTTGTTGATCGTTCCGGCGCGGACACCTATCAAGGTAGTCAGCGGTTGCAACAGGACATAATCGACCGATGTCGGATTCCAATATCAGTCTTTGGCGCGGACAGGAGCGCAGCAGCTGGATTCGCCTGCGGACGCTGATCCTGCTGCGCTGGGTGGCCATCTTTGGACAGATCATCGCAATCACCGTTGCGCAGCGGATGTATGACATCCAGCTGGAACTGGGATTGTGCTATTTCGCCATCGGCATCTCGGTCATGGGCAACCTGACGGCGATCTTTCTTTTTCCCGAAAACAAGCGGCTTTCGGAATTCGAGAACTTTCTGATGGTCCTGTTCGACCTGCTGCAACTGTCCTTTCTGCTGTATCTGACCGGGGGCCTGCATAACCCGTTTGCGCTGTTGCTGCTGGGGCCGGTCACGATCTCGGCCAACGTGATGAACCTGCGATCCACGGTCATCATAGGCGGCGTCGCAATCATACTCGTGACTCTTCTGGCCGAGTTTCATCTGCCGCTCAGAACCGACATGGGTTTCATTCTGCGCATCCCCGACATCTTCGTTTTCGGAAACTGGGTGGCCCTGGTGATCGCCATCGTGTTTCTCGGCGCCTATTCCTATCGCATCAGTTCCGAGGTCCAGTCGATGTCCGAGGCCCTGGCGGCCACGCAGATGGCACTGTCGCGCGAGCAGAAGCTGACCGACCTTGGCGGCGTGGTGGCAGCGGCCGCGCATGAGTTGGGCACGCCGCTGGCCACGATCAAGCTGGCAAGTTCGGAGCTGATCGAAGAGCTCGATGACCGGCCCGACCTGCGCGACGATGCCGCCTTGATCCGCGAACAGGCGGATCGGTGCCGTGACATCCTGCGGAACATGGGACGTGCGGGCAAAGATGACCTGCATCTTCGGCAGGCGCCGTTGTCCACCGTCATCCACGAAGCAGCCGAACCGCACGTCCATCGCGGCAAGAACGTGCATTTCGAGGAAGGCCCCGGCCAGGGCGGAGATGTTCAGCAGCCTTCGATCCTGCGCAAACCCGAAATCATTCACGGTCTGCGAAACCTGATCCAGAACGCGGTCGATTTTGCGCGCGCGAACGTGTGGGTCGAGGCGGAGTGGACCGAAAACTGGATCGTCGTCAGCATCATGGATGACGGCCGAGGTTATCCCCCTCAGATGATCGGCCGGATCGGCGACCCGTTCGTTCGCCGGCGGCGCGCCGAGTCCGACCAAAAGGCGCGTCCGGAATACGAAGGTATGGGGCTCGGGCTGTTCATAGCCAAGACCCTGCTGGAACGCAGCGGCGCCGAGCTCAAGTTCGCCAATGGCGCCGATCCCTACCAGACGCTCTGCGACCGGCCGGAACGGCGCGGCGCGATCGTCAAGGTTCTTTGGCCGCGCAACCTCATCGACGCGCAGACCGGCGACAACCCGGTGCCATCGGGACTGAATCAGCAAATCCCGGTCTAGTTAACGCCACGTTAATCTTTTTCACCCATTCCTCGCCTATGGCCGTTTGGACAGGGGCAGAATGCAGCCATGGCTGACTGGATCGTTCTGGCGGGGATCTGCCTGCTTTCGTCGGGGCTGGCAATCATGTGGCTTTTGCCCCGACGAACCCGGCGGGATACGGATTTCGGGCTGCTGACGCCGGGATCGCTGCACGACTCGGTCTTTCTGTTCGATGGCGAGGATCTGATCACCCATTCGGATGTCACCCTTGCCGGCTACGAAACCGTCGAAAGCTGGAGCGACTTGCGCGAGTTGCTGCGGCGCAACTTCCCGACCTTTCCCGAGAGTCCGGACGCCGTATTCCGACAAGGCACTATCGTAGTTCCGGCCATCGACGATGCCCATGACCGCGACGTGTTCTGCGAATGGATCGATGGCGTCGTCCGGGTTCAGATCCGCGATCTGTCGGGCCAGGCAAGCGGCAAATCGGTCCGGCGCGCGGACAACGGCTCGATGAGCCTCGCCATGGACAAGGCGCCGTATCCCGTTTGGCTGATCGATCACGACAAGAACGTCCGGTGGTGCAACGCCGCGTACATCGCTCTGGCCAGAAAGATCCGGGGCAAGGAGACCGATCTGACCAACTGCATCTTTCCGCCGGTCGATGAAGAGATGCACGGCGGCGGCAAGACCCGGGTGCCGGTTTCGATCGAAGGTTCGGACCGCAAGCTGTGGTTCGACCTCAGCGTCGTCGGGCACCAGGACGGAGTCCTGTGTTATGCGGTCGATGTCAACGCGATCGTCGAGGCCGAAGTGGCTCAACGCAAATTCGTGCAGACCCTTGCCAAAACCTTTGCCCAGCTGTCGACCGGCCTGGCGATCTTTGACCGCAACCGGCAACTGGCCCTGTTCAACCCCGCGCTGATCGATCTCACGACCTTGCCTGCGGATTTCCTGAGTTGCCGCCCCAGTATCTCAAGCTTTTTCGACCGGCTCCGCGATCAGAACATGATGCCGGAACCCAAGAATTACGGGGGTTGGCGCAAGCAGATGAATGACCTGCTCGAAGCTGCCGCCGACGGCCGGTATCAAGAGACCTGGTCGCTGGCCTGCGGGTCCGTCTATTCCGTCAGTGCCCGCCCGCATCCCGATGGGGCCGTCGCCTTTCTGTTCGAGGACATCACCGCCGAAATCACGCTCACGCGCAGGTTCCGATCCGAGCTGGAGCTAGTGCAGGCCATATTCGACAAGCTGGTGGACGCCATTGCCGTCTTTGCCGCCGACGGTTCGCTTGTGTTTTCGAACCGTGCCTATCACCGCCTTTGGGGGTCCGATCCGGAAACCGAGCTGATGCCCAGCACCGTTCTGGATGCCACGCGGGAATGGCAGGAGAAATGCGCGGCCACGCCCATCTGGGGAGAGATCAGGGACTTCGTCGGCATGCACGAGAACCGGGCCGAATGGTCGTCGCCCATCCGGACCCGCGACGGTGTCGCGTTGACTTGCACGGTCAGCCCAATCCAGAACGGTGCAACGGTCATCCGGTTCACACCGGATGAGGTTGGATCGGCTCTGCCCGCGCTCGAGGCCGCGAACGCCTGAACCGGCTTGCAGCCGACCTTCGTCACGGCCATTGTGACGCCATGAATTCCGCCCCGCTGACACGCACTTTCACCACCCCGGATGACACCGCAGACTTTGCCGCCCGGCTGGGCGCCGCGCTTTCGCCCGGCGACTGCATCCTGCTGTCGGGGGGCATCGGCAGCGGCAAGACGCACTTTGCGCGCGCCCTGATCCAGTCGCTTCTGGCGACGCCCGAGGATGTCCCATCGCCGACCTTTACGCTGGTACAGACCTACGACACCGCCAAGGGCGAGATCTGGCACGCGGATCTCTATCGTCTGACGACCTGGGAGGAACTCGAGGAACTCGGCTTGGCAGAGGCGTTCGATCATGCGATCAGTCTCGTCGAATGGCCGGACAAGCTGGGGCTTCTGACTCCGGATTCGGCTCTGACATTGACGTTTTCGCCCGACCCGACCTCCGAGGGCGTACGGCATCTGACATTCGAATGGAGCGATCCGAAATGGTCACCGTTGTTGGACAAGGCAGCATGACGAACCGAACGGTCCTGGCCGAGGCCCTGATCGCGCGAACGCCCTGGGCCAAGGCGACCCGGAAACCCCTGGCGGGCGATGCCAGCAATCGCCGATACGAAAGGCTGACCGATCCCGAAACCGGTCGAACGGCCGTCCTGATGGATGCACCGCCCGAACTGGGCGAGGATGTGCGCCCATTCGTGACCATCGCCAATCATCTGCGCGCGGCCGGGCTGAGCGCACCGGAAATCCATGCCGAAGATTCCGAGTTCGGGTTTCTGCTGCTCGAAGACCTGGGCGACGACCTGTTCGCCCGCCATTTAATGAAACATCCGGACCAGGAACGCACACTTTACGAGGCGGCGACGGACGTGCTCGTGACCCTTCATCGCGCACCATTGCCGGCCCTCGAAAGCTACGGGCCGACTCTGATGACCGAGCTCTCGGCGCTGGCCTTCTCCAAATACGCCGGCGGGATTCTCGGCACAGATTGCGGCGCCGTGATCCGCAGTTTCATGGAGCGGTTCGAAGATGTCCTGCACCGCGACGTGCACGGGCCGAAGGTTCTGGTGCAAAGGGACTATCATGCCGAGAACCTGATCTGGTTGCCCGACCGGAAAGGCCCGGCGCGGGTGGGCCTGCTGGATTTCCAATGCGCGATGCTTGGTCATCCCGCCTATGACCTCGTGTCCCTGCTTCAGGATGTGCGCCGCAAAGTGTCGGGCGCGGTCGAAATGGCGATGATCCAACGCTACCTGGATGCCACCGGGATGGATGAGCACAGCTATCGCACGGCCTATGCCGTGCTTGGCGCCCAGCGCAACCTGCGCATTCTGGGTGTCTTCGCAAGACTGGCGACCGAGCGCGGAAAACCGCATTACGTTGATCTGATACCTGCGGCATGGGCGCATCTGATGCGTGACCTCGAGCATCCCGCGCTTGCACCGGTTGCGGGTCTCGTGCGGGAAAACCTGCCGCCGCCGAGCCCGGAAAACCTGGAAAGGTTGCGATCGAGATGACCGCCGGTCCCAAGGCAGTGATGCTGTTTGCGGCGGGTTTCGGTACGCGCATGGGCGCGCTGACACGCGATATGCCCAAGCCACTGATCCGGGTCGCTGGCCGGCCCCTGATCGATCACGCCCTGGATATTGCGCGCGGCATCGGTCCGGTGCGCATCGTGGCGAATGTCCACTATCTGCCGGAGCAACTGGCCGAACATCTGGAGCCCAATGGCGTTGCGCTGTCCCGTGAGGAACCGGAGATTCTGGACACCGGCGGCGGCTTGCGTGCGGCCTTGCCGCTGCTTGGCCCGGACCCGGTCTTTACTCTCAATACCGACGCGATCTGGGTCGGGCCGAACCCGCTGGAGCTGCTGCGCGCGGCCTGGGATCCGGACAAGATGGACGCCCTGTTGATGTGTGTGCCAATCGCACGGACAAAGGGGCATACGGGAACGGGGGATTTCGCGGTGGACGAACACGGTCGTATCGTGCGCGGTCCGGGCCTCGTCTATGGCGGCGCGCAGATCGTGAAGACGGACGGCCTCGCCAGTTTTCCTCAGAAATCCTTTTCCCTCAACCTGCTTTGGGATCGGATGCAACGCGACGAACAGCTGTTCGCTCTGAGCTATCCCGGCCAATGGTGCGATGTCGGCCATCCCGCCGGCATTCAACTGGCCGAAGGCATGTTGGCCAATGTTTGAGCCGCAAGAGACACCGCGCGTGTTTGCCATGCCGCCGGGCGTCGATTTTCCAATGGCCCTGGTCGCTGGCCTGACAAGCCGCCTGTCCGCGTCCCCGCCCGAGGCCCTCGCCCGCGTACAGCTGATCGTCAACACCCGGCGAATGGCGCGGCGAATCCTGGATGTGTTCGACCAAGGTCCAGCCCGCCTGTTGCCACGCATGTCACTGGTGACCGACCTGGGCGAAAACGCCGATATGGCCCGCTTGCCTCCACCCATTCCACCGCTGCGCCGTCGCCTGGAATTGACGCAGCTGATCGCCAAGCTGCTGGAACAGCAGCCCGACCTCGCTGCCCGTTCCTCTGTCTTCGATCTGGCCGACAGCCTGGCAGCGCTGATCGACGAGATGCAAGGCGAAGGTGTGTCGGCAGAGGCGATCCGAAGGCTGGATGTCAGCGACATGTCCGGTCACTGGGCGCGGGCACAGGCGTTCATCGGTATTGCCGACAAATTCCTGTCCGCGCACGAGGACGCGTTGGACGTACAGGCCCGGCAACGCCGCGTCGTCGAGAATCTGATCCACCGCTGGCAGGCGGCCCCGCCGCGGCATCCCGTCATTCTGGCCGGTTCGACCGGCTCGCGCGGCACGACCCTGATGCTGATGGAGGCAGTCGCGCGCTTGCCGCAGGGCGCCGTCGTTCTGCCCGGTTTCGATTTCGATCTGCCCGATCACGTGTGGTCGGGACTCGATGAGGCGCTTTCGTCCGAAGATCATCCGCAGTTCAGGTTCCGGAAGCTGATGCGCAACCTGGGGCTCGAACCCTGTGAAATCCTGCGCTGGACCGACGATCCGCCCCCTTCCCCGGCCCGCAACCGTCTGATCTCGCTGGCTCTGCTCCCGGCGCCAGTCACCGACGCCTGGATGACGGACGGTCCGCGCCTGACGGATCTCGGCCCCGCCATGGCCAACGTGACGCTGGTCGAAGCGCCATCCCCACGGGCCGAGGCACTTGCCATCGCTTTGCGCCTCAGACAGGCGGCCGAGGCGGGTCAAACCGCCGCGCTCGTCACGCCGGACCGGATGCTGACGCGCCAGGTCACGGCCGCGCTGGATCGCTGGGGCATCCTGCCGGACGACAGTGCCGGCCTGCCCTTGCAGCTGTCGCCGCCGGGACGGTTCCTGCGCCATGTCGCAGGTCTGTTCGTGAAGCGGTTGGATGGCGAGGCTTTGCTGACGGTTCTCAAACACCCGCTGTGTCACGATGGTGGCGACCGGGGCGCGCACCTGCTGCACACGCGCGATCTGGAACTGGACCTCCGCCGCAATGGCCCGCCCTACCCGGACGCGGAAAGCCTGACCGCCTTTGCGACGCAAAGGAACATCCCCGAGGGATGGATAAACTGGCTTGTCGCCCATTTCTGCAATCAGCAGGTGCTCGGAGAGAAGCCGCTGGCTGAATGGGTGCGGCATCTGCGCGGCCTGGCCGAAGCGATTTCGGCCGGCAGCAGCGGATCTCCCGGGACGCTTTGGGACAAGAACGCTGGACAAAAGGCGCTGTCCGTCATCACCGCGCTGGAAAAAGAGGCCGCGCATGGTGGCGCCATGACGGCCCGCGACTTTGCCGATCTCGTCGGCGCGTTGCTGGCCGGCGAAGAGGTCCGCGACCGGGACGCGCCGCATCCCGGCATCATGATCTGGGGCACGCTGGAGGCGCGGGTGCACGGCGCCGATCTGCTGATCCTCGGCGGGCTGAACGAAGGCACGTGGCCCGAAGCCGCCGCGCCGGACCCCTGGCTCAACCGGCAGATGCGGGACAGGGCGGGCCTGTTGCTGCCGGAACGGCGCATCGGCCTGTCGGCCCATGACTTTCAGCAGGCGATCTGTGCACCCGAGGTTTGGCTCACACGGGCCACCCGATCGGACGACGCGGAAACGGTTCCGTCGCGCTGGCTCAATCGCCTGACCAACCTTTTGCAGGGCCTGCCTGGTCAAGGCGGGCCAGACGTGTTGGCCGCCATGCGCAGCCGCGGCCGACTGTGGCTGAACTGGTCGGAACAGCTGGAGGACGCACCACGACTTGCGCCTGCGAACCGCCCCTCGCCCTGCCCGCCTGTACCTGCGCGACCCAGACAGCTTTCGGTGACTGAAATCAAGCGCCTGATCCGGGATCCCTATGCGATATATGCCCGGCATGTGTTGCGACTGAGACCGCTCGATCCGCTGGTTCAGGCACCAGACGCCCTGTTGCGCGGTATTGTCATCCACGAGATACTCGAGGATTTCATTCGGGACAGCGTTCTCGATACCGCCTTGCTGACGCGCGAAAATTTCCTCAAACGCGCTGATATGCTCTTGGCCCAGCATGTGGCATGGCCGACGGCGCGCAAGCTGTGGTTGGCACGGCTGGATCGTATCGCAGACGCCTTCTTGGCCAGCGAGGCCGCGCGGCGGGCCGATGGCGGCCCGGCCGCATTTGAAGCCGACATGAAAATGCGGCTTGACCCTCTGGACTTTGCGATTGTCGGCCGCGCCGACCGGATCGACCGGACCAGCCGCGGTACGCTGCGGATCTATGATTACAAAACCGGCAACCCTCCGACGGAAGCGCAGCAATCGAAATTCGACAAGCAGCTTCTGATCGAAACGGCGATTGCCGAAACCGTCGGGATCGAGGGGTTCGACCCGGCGCCCGTGGCCGAGGCGGTGTTCATCGGCATGGGCGGGCGGTACAAGGAGGTTCCCGCCCCGATCGACAAGGAACCGGCCGCTCAGGTACTGGCCGCGTTTCGAAAGCTGATTTCCGCTTATTTAGAGCCTGATCAGGGTTACTCGTCCCGGCGCATGCTGCACAAGGACAGCGATATGGGCGATTACGACCACCTGGCCCGCTTCGGCGAATGGGACCGCAGCGATCCCCCGCATCCCGAGGTGCTGACGTGAGCCCCCGCGACGACGCCACCGAACGCCAGGTGCAGGCGGCACGCCCCGACGCCTCGACCTGGTTGGCCGCGAATGCCGGCTCGGGCAAAACCCGCGTTCTGACCGACAGGGTTGCCCGCCTGCTGCTGAATGGCGTGGAGCCGCAGCATATCCTGTGCCTGACCTATACCAAGGCCGCCGCCAGCGAAATGCAGAACCGGTTGTTTCGGCGGTTGGGCGAATGGGCCATGCTGGACGATGCCAAGCTCTTGTCCCAACTCGACGCGCTGGGCGTTGAAGGCGCCATCGGCGCGGCGCGTCTGGCTCATGCCCGCACGCTGTTCGCGCGGGCCATCGAAACCCCGGGCGGGCTGAAGATCCAGACGATCCACTCGTTCTGCGCCGCCCTTCTGCGCCGCTTTCCGCTGGAATCGGGCGTCAGCCCCCAATTCTCCGAGATGGAGGACCGGGCCGCTGCCCTGTTGCGCGCGGAGATCCTCGAGGACTTGGCGGAAGGCCCGCATGGGCAGCTCGTGGATGAGGTCGCGCGGTTCGTGACCGATACAGGCTTTGAGTCGTTGACCCAGGCCCTGACCCAAAAGCGGGAGGCCTTTGCGCCTCCCTTGGGCTGGACCGAACTGCTTTCGCTGTTCGGCTTGCGGGCGGGGTTTGATGAACGGGCCTTGATTGGCGCGGTGTTTCTGGGGGGTGAGGTTGAACTGATCCGGTCCATCCTGCCGGTTCTGCAGGAAAGCGGGGGCAACAATGCCAAGGCTGCGGCAAAGCTGTCGGCAGTTACAGCGCCAGCTACGGGCGCTCTGCCGATTCTGGAGGACGCGCTGCTGACCGGCCCTTCCGCCAAAGAGCCGTTTTCGGCAAAGATCGGCAGCTTTCCCACGAAAGCCCTGCGCCAAGGGGCGCTGGCCGACAAGATGCCTGCGCTCGAAGCGTTGATGCATCGGGTTGAACACGCCCGCGAGGCACGCTTGGCGTTCTCGGCAGCCCAAAAGTCCCTGGCCCTGCACAAGTTTGCCTCGGTATTCCTGCCGGAATACGAACGTCGCAAACAGCTGCGGGGTTGGCTGGACTTTGACGACTTGATCCTGAAGGCGCGGCGGCTGCTGAATGATCCTGCCGTGGCGCAATGGGTGCTTTACCGCCTCGATGGCGGGATCGACCACATCCTCGTGGACGAGGCGCAGGATACCAGCCCGGAACAATGGGACGTGATCGAAAAGCTTGCGCAGGAATTCACCAGCGGCGAAGGCGCGCGCTCTGGCGTCGAACGTACGATTTTTGTCGTGGGTGACAAAAAGCAGTCCATCTATTCCTTTCAGGGCGCAGATCCCGAAGCTTTTGACAGGATGCAGGCCGAGTTTGGGCGGAAACTGAAGGATTCAGGCTCTAAACTGTGGGATTTTTCGCTGGAATATTCGTTTCGCTCGTCCGACGCGATCCTAAGGCTTGTCGATCTCCTGTTCGACTCGCGAAGCGAAGCCGGGTTCCGCAAGGAGTCGCAGCATCGCGCCTTCAAGTCCGATTTACCGGGCCGGGTGGATTTGTGGCCCGTGGTCGAAAAGGCCGAGGACCGGGAAGAGGGCGACTGGTCCGACCCGGTGGACCGACCGGCCGCCCACCACCACACAGTCGTTCTTGCAAGGCAGGTGGCGACCGCGATCAAGTCCATGATCGACCGAGGTGAAACCATCCCGGATGACGGCGACTTGCCGGGAACCTATGTGCGCCGCAAGGTCCGCCCCGGCGACTTCATGATCCTCGTCCAGCGCCGCTCGGACCTGTTTGCCGAGATCATCCGCGCCTGCAAAGCGGTAGGTTTGCCCATTGCCGGGGCGGACCGGCTGAAAGTGGGGGCGGAGCTTGCGGTCAAAGACCTTGCTGCGATGTTGAGATTTCTGGCCACGCCCGAGGACAGCCTGTCATTGGCAACGGTTCTCAGATCGCCTCTTTTTGGCTGGAGCGAGCAGCAGCTGTTCGATCTCGCGCATCGCCGCCAGGACAAGTACCTTTGGACCGCCCTGCGCAAGCGCGAGGCCGAGTTTGCCGAAACCTTGAGCGTTCTGAATGACTTGCGTGGTCAGACCGACTTTCTGCGCCCCTACGATCTGGTCGAGCGCATACTTACCCGCCACGACGGGCGCCGAAAGCTGATCGGGCGGCTGGGCCCGGAAGCCGAGGATGGGATAAACGCGCTTCTGTCCCAGGCGCTTGCCTACGAACGCACGGACATTCCCAGCCTGACCGGGTTTCTGGTGTGGATGCAGACCGACGATCTGGAAATCAAGCGCCAGATGAGCGGCCTCGGCGACATGATCCGCGTCATGACGGTGCACGGGGCGAAGGGGCTGGAGTCGCCGATCGTGATCCTGCCCGATACCGGAGCGCGCAAACCGCCGCGGGACGCCGAAATCATGATGGCCGAGGGTGTGCCGCTATGGCGCGTGGCTGCGGACGAATCGCCCCGGCTGATCGCGCAGGCGCGCGATGCGGCGCGCAGCCGCGAGGAAAACGAGCGGCTTCGGTTGCTCTACGTTGCGCTCACTCGGGCAGAGAAGTGGCTGATCGTGGCTGCCGCCGGCGACGTGGGCAAGGAGGACGCAAGCTGGTACCGCATGGTCCAATCGGCGATGGAGCGGGCAGGGGCGACGCGGGTGCCGGGCAGCGAAACCCGCAGGCTGGAACATGGCGACTGGGACGGCTTGCCGCTGATCGGGCGCGCGCCGTCCGAACATGCAACCGCGCCGCTTCCCGCGGAGTTCGGGAGCCCCGCACCCGTACCTCCGGAACAGTCCGAAATCCTCAGCCCCTCGGATCTCGGCGGGGCCAAGACATTGCCCGGCGACATGGGTCAGGACGAAGACGCCGCCAAGCTGCGCGGAACGCGCCTGCACTTGCTGCTGGAACAACTGCCGCAATTCGACGCCATCGACTGGCCCTTGGTTTGCGCCAGGCTTCTGCCGGATATGCAGGAGGAGGAACGAAACACCTTGCGGCGAGAAGCCGAGGCGGTGCTGACCGCCGCCGAATTGGCAGATGTCTTTGCGCCAGGCGCGCTTGCCGAAGTGCCTTTCACCGCACCCCTTGGGGCACATCGGGTTCATGGCGTCATCGATCGGCTGATCGTGCGGGACGATGAGGTGCAGGTCATTGATTTCAAGACGAATGCGGCGGTTCCGGCAACGCCGGACGACTGTCCGGACGGCCTCTTGAGGCAGATGGGCGCCTATGCGCAGGCGCTGGCCCAGGTGTATCCGGGCCGCACCGTCAGAACCGGCATACTCTGGACCCGAACGGCCACCTTGATGTGGTTGCCACACGATCTTGTGACGGACGCGCTGAGCCGCACCCAGATATCTTGACCTCCTATAACGTGGCACATACGTTCTGTGTCCAAGCGTATTCCCTTCAGGAGACAGAAAATGTCCACCGTAGCCGTCACCGACGAAACTTTCGACGCCGAGGTCAAGAACTCGGACATCCCCGTTGTGGTGGATTTCTGGGCCGAATGGTGTGGACCCTGCAAACAGATCGGCCCGGCGCTCGAAGAACTGGCCGTGCAGTTCGACGGCAAGGTCAAGATCGCCAAGGTCGATGTGGACAGCAACCCGAACGCGGCGGCGGCCATGGGCGTGCGCGGCATTCCGGCGCTTTTCATCTTCAAGAACGGTCAAGTGGTTTCGAACCGCGCAGGCGCCGCTCCCAAAGCCGCGCTGCAAAGCTGGATCGAAGAATCGATCTGAGCCGGGTCGAAAACACAAACAACAGTGGGCGCCCCTGAACGGGGCGCCTTTTTTGCGCGGTCCGCCACATGAACACCGTCGCTTGGGAGGCGAACGGGTGTTACACTCGGACCGGGCATGAACGCACACAGCAACTCTCGGTGGTGGATCGTTGGCGCCATGGGCGCCATCCTGGGCGTCATCTTGCTGGATGAAACGGTTGTCGGCGTAGCCCTGCCATCCATACAGCACGAGCTTGCCCTGTCCACGCTTGACGCCCATTGGGTCGTCAATGTCTACCTGCTTGTCCTTGCGGGGCTTGCCGCCGCGGCCGGACGGCTCGGTGACATCCTGGGCGCGCGTGCGCTGCTCAATGCTGGATTGCTGGTGTTCGGCGCGTCTTCGGCGCTCGGCGGCTTCGCCGACAGCGGTGCCGAACTGATCCTGGCGCGTATGGCGCAGGGTCTTGGGGCAGCCCTGATCTTTCCTCTGTCGCTGGTTCTGATCACCCAATCCTTCGAGGAAAGCGAACGCGGCGTTGCCTTGGGGCTGTACGGCACGATTGGAACCTGTTTCATGGCACTCGGTCCCTTGGTGGGCGGATTGCTGACCGAGTACCTGTCCTGGCGTTGGATCTTCTGGATCAACCCGCCCATCGTGCTGATCGTGGCCGCCATCACGCTGACCTTCTGGCGCGATCCTCCGCGCGAAAAGGAAGCCGGGTTCGACTGGAAGGGGTTGGTCCTGCTGACCGGCGGGCTGGGGCTGTTGGTGTTCGGGATCATGGAAGGCCCGGATCGCGGCTGGTCGCAGCCGGACGTTCTGGTGCCGCTTGGCCTGGGTGCAGCGATGCTGTTCGGATTCGTGCCCACGGAGCGGAAAAGCGCAACGCCGCTGATCGCGGTTCACCTGTTTGCCGACCCGAACTTCCTGGCCTCCAATCTCATCGTGTTCACGGCGCAGTTCGTCAAGATCGTGCTGCTGGTCTTCGGGGCAATGTATTTTCAGCTCCGCATGGGGTTTTCCCCTTTTCTGTCGGGGCTTGCGCTTTTACCGGCGGTCGTGCCGCAGATCGTGATCGCCACGGTTGCCGGGAAGGCTGCCGACCGCTTCGGCTCGCGCCGCCCATCGCTGGCCGGCACGCTCGGCGCTGCCATCGGCGTCACCATACTGGCATCCGGTGTCGCCTGGCAGAACACGCCCTTGATCTATTTCGGCCTGCTGTTCTGGGGGTGTGTCGTGCCGTTCCTTTTCGTACCCCCGCGCCGCGCCGTGATGACATCGGTTCCGGCCAGCATGCACGGCCAGTCCGGCGGTATCGTGATGAGTTGCCAGCTTTTGGGTGGCACCATAGGCATGGCCGCCGCCAGCACGATCTTTGCGGCCACGAATTCGATCGCGGCCGTCTTTTTCATGGCCGCCGCGGTGGCCGGTGTGGTCTTTGTCTACGGTTACTTTGCGCTCCACCGGGACATGCCCGCTCGGCCCGGCCAGACCACCGCCCGCCAGTAGGCAATTTCCCGAATGCGCTGGATGCCCAACCACGCAGTCACGACATGACCTGTAAGAAACCTCGCACAAAAAAACGAAAAAGCCGCTCTGTTTCGAGCGGCTTTTTGAATTTCGTCGGGCATTGGCCTCGCGTCAGAATTTGGCGACGTCTTCCCGGGTCAGGCCGATATCGTCCAACTGGGCGTCGGTCAGCCTCGAAAGCACCCGGCGGGTCACACGGGCCTCATTCCATTCGATAATGACGTTCTTGGCTGAAATGATTGCGTCCACTACATGGAGAACGGTGACTGCTCCGAGCGGCGCATGGATGTTTGCGGTGGTTGCCATTTGCGCGATCCTTCTGATGAAACAGCCGACCCCTCGTCGGTTGTGAGGCTCATCTAGGTGCACCGCGGCCGACTCACAAATGCCGGTTCGACAGCCCCGAGATGCAATTCCTGCATATCTTGCGGATTCCGGGCGAACCGGTTGCGCCCGAACCTGACCCGGCCCATAAAGTGCTTCCAACCGCACGGAGGCATTCATGGCAGACAACGACTTTCCTGGCTGGCACGGCACCACGATCATTGGCGTGAAGAAGGGCGGTGAGGTGGTGATCGCCGGGGATGGTCAGGTCAGCCTGGGTCAAACCGTGATCAAGGGCACCGCACGCAAGGTGCGCCGTCTTTCGCCGGGCGGATTCGAGGTTGTCGCAGGGTTCGCCGGGTCCACCGCGGATGCCTTCACATTGCTGGAACGACTTGAAGCCAAGCTCGAGGCGATGCCGGGCCAACTGGCCCGGGCCTCGGTTGAACTGGCCAAGGACTGGCGTACAGACAAATACCTGCAAAAGCTCGAAGCGATGCTGATCGTGACGGATGGCAAAGACCTTTTGGTGATTACCGGAGCCGGGGATGTTCTGGAACCGGAACACGACGTCGCCGCCATTGGCTCGGGCGGGAACTTTGCATTGGCCGCCGCACGCGCAATGATGGACAGCGGCAGGACGGCCGAACAGGTCGCGCGCGAGGCAATGGCGATTGCGGCCGATATCTGCGTCTACACCAACGGAAACCTGACCGTCGAAACCATCGCGGGCCGTTCCGGCTAGGTCTGCGGCCTATCCCAGAAGCGCCTTCACCTCTTTGCTGCGCCAGGTCCGATACATGCCCATCAAGCCCAGAAAGGCGGCAATGGCCACGATGTAATAGGGCAGGCGGATGTCGATGCTCATCAATCCACCTCCGATCAGCGACATGATACCGCCGGCCAGACAGAAGACAGCCGTGGTCACGCCCATGACCCAGCCCTGATCCGCCTCGCTGACGCTAGATGAAAACAGCCCGAGAACCGTCGGATAGGACACGCCGAAGAGGAAGTAGAAGAAGAAGACCGGAACATAGGACAGCACGCCGGTCGGGCTGAAGGCAAAGGCAAGGCCGCAGACGAACATCGTCGCCAGCGACACCCGAATGATCGCGAACTTGTTGAACCGTTCCTGTGCCGGCTTCACGAGGAACGTGCTCGAAAACGCGAGCGCAAATCCGATCACCACCATCGCGACGCTGCCGCCGATGACGCCATAGCCGAAGGCGCTGGTCAGGAAGTTGTCCACGAACACGTAGAAGGTCACATTGGCGATCATGAAAAAGACGTAGACCGGGAGAATCCGCAGGACCATCGGATGCTGCCCCACCGCAACGAGGCTGTCGGTAATGTCACGGGGCCGGAACACGAAGGGTGTCCGCTCGGTTCTGGCGTCTTTGAAGAACCCGATCACCAAAAAAATGGCGATCAGAACCAGCACGAAGGCCCCATAGAACGGGGTCTTGAAGGTCGCCACGCTGCCGAGCAGCGCCTTGTCCGACAGGATCGCGCCGATGATCGGACCGCCCACAAGGCCGAAACTGACGCCCGTCACGATATAACCCATGTTCCGGTCGCGATCCGCCTCATCCGTGCTGCCGTCGATCATCGCGGCTTGCGCGATCGGCTGGTTTCCGGCGGTGAAGCCGGTGACGCTGCGCCCGAGGATCAAGAGCAGAAGGCTGTTGAGATAGAGCGACAGAATTGTGATCGCATAGCCCAGCAGCGCCCCGCCAAGACAGATCAGCAGCGCATTCTTGCGCCCGATCGAGTCCGACACCTTGGACACATAGACGACACCCAGAAACCAGGACAGGAAGAAACACCCGATCACAAGGCCATAGTAGAAATGGCGCGTACCCACTTTGGTGGATTCGGCCAGAAATCCCGAATCCGTTTCCATGATCAGCGAGTTGATGATCGGAAACACGAGGCCCTGACCGATCAGATCCACAAAAACGACGAACAGCAAGGTGATCTTGGCGATTGTGGACATGCGGGACTCCGGCTCAACTGGTCAGACTCCGAACCTAGCAAAACAACACGGTTGCACCTAACGGATTGTCCAGCCGCCGTCCCGAAACCGTTTGCAAAGCGAAAGCTCCGTTGCTAACCACCGCTCGCACGCGCATCCGGACGGGTTGTTTTGGCCATGCCCATGCCTACCTAAACTCGCACGGAACGCCGCCGACCGAGAGGAGTTGCTTTTGACCGACCTGACCCCGCGCGAGATCGTATCCGAACTCGACCGTTTCATCATCGGACAAAAGGATGCCAAGCGGGCCGTGGCCGTCGCGCTCCGCAATCGCTGGCGGCGCAAGCAACTTCCGGATGACCTGCGCGAAGAGGTCTATCCGAAGAACATCCTGATGATCGGACCCACCGGCGTCGGCAAGACCGAAATCAGCCGCCGGCTGGCGCGGCTGGCCCGCGCACCCTTCATCAAGGTCGAGGCGACGAAGTTCACCGAGGTGGGCTATGTCGGCCGCGACGTCGAACAGATCGTCCGCGACCTGGCGGATGCGGCAATCATCCAGACCCGCGAATTCATGCGCGAGGATGTCAAGGCCCGCGCCCACCAGGCCGCCGAGGATCGTGTCATCGCAGCCATCGCCGGCGAGGAAGCCCGCGAGGGAACACGCGAGATGTTCCGCAAGAAACTCAAGGCCGGTGAGCTTGATGACACGGTGATCGAGCTTGAAGTTGCCGATACGTCCAATCCACTGCCCATGTTCGACATCCCCGGTCAGCCCGGAAGCCAGATGGGCATGATGAATCTTGGCGACATCTTCGGGAAGGCGTTCGGAGGGCGTACGGTCAAGCGCCGCATGACGGTCGCGGAAAGTTATGGGATCCTGATCGGGGAAGAGGCGGACAAGCTCCTGGACGACGAAGCCGTCACCCGTGCCGCGCTGGAGTCGGTTGAACAAAACGGCATCGTCTTTCTGGATGAGATCGACAAGGTCTGCGCGCGCGCGGACGCACGGGGCGCCGATGTAAGCCGCGAAGGGGTGCAGCGCGACCTGTTGCCGTTGATCGAGGGCACGACGGTGTCCACCAAACACGGCCCGGTCAAGACCGACCATATCCTGTTCATCGCCTCGGGTGCGTTCCACATCGCAA
>NZ_JBXWRY010000030.1:0-49459 GCF_059613135.1 Ruegeria sp. BHSB196 | reverse complement strand
GTTCTGGAATCCCACGGCGCAAAGCGGCACCATCGCGATCGCATCCATCAGCGGCACTTCGGGCGCAAGAACCAGCGCCGCGCGCAGGCGGTCCGCCTGAATGTTGTGCACCACGGTCCCCGCTTCGCAGCCCAGCGCCGCCAACGCCTGCGCCCGCTCGAACGGGTCGTGCCCACCCTGCACGGGATGACCCTGAAGCAAGGGGGGAAAGACCGGATCGTTCATGCGTGGCCCTTGGCGATCAGGTCGCGTGCGATCCGCCGGAAGGCTTCCGCCTGCGGGCCGTCGGGCTTGCTGACCACGACCGGCGCCCCACCGTCCGAAGCCACCCGGATGTCGAGGTGGAGCGGGATCTCCCCCAAGAGCGGAACGTCCAGCGCCTCGGCCTCGGCAGCCACCCCACCGTGACCGAAGACGTGTTCTTCATGCCCGCAGTTGGAACAGACATGCGTGGACATGTTCTCGATCATGCCATGAATCGGCACCTTGAGCTGACGGAACATGTCGATGCCCTTGCGCGCGTCGATCAGTGCGACATCCTGCGGTGTCGAAACCACGATGGCGCCGTCCACCTGGAACTTCTGGCTCAGCGTCAGTTGCACGTCGCCGGTGCCCGGCGGCAGATCGACGATCAGCACGTCCAGCGCGCCCCATTGCACCTGGTTCATCATCTGCTGCAGCGCGCCCATCAGCATCGGGCCGCGCCAGACGACCGCCTGCCCTTCATTCACCATCAGCCCCATCGACATCATGGTGACGCCGTGATTGCGCAGCGGCAGGATGGTCTTACCGTCCGGGCTGGCGGGCCGGCCGGACACGCCCAGCATCCGCGGTTGCGACGGCCCGTACACATCCGCGTCCAACAGCCCGACCCGACGGCCTTCGGCCGCAAGCGCGCAGGCGATGTTGGCCGAGACCGTGGATTTGCCCACCCCGCCCTTGCCCGAGGCAATGGCGACGATGCGGTCCACGCCCGGCACCGCCTGCGGGCCGGTCTGCGACGGTTTGGGCCTTGGCTTCAGATCCGGCGGCGCCTTGGCGGAATGGGCCGTCATCATGGCCGAAACCTTCTGAACGCCCTCGACCATGCGCGCGGCCTCTTCCGCCGTGGCCCGGACGGGTTCCATCCGCTCGGCCTGTTTCGGATCGATCTCGAGCACGAAGCGTACCGTGCCGTCTTCGACATTGAGCGCGCGCACCAAACCCGCGCTCACGATGTCCTGACCCGAGACCGGATCGGTGATTTTCTTGAGGTTCGCCAGAACCGCATCGCGGATGCTCATGCGTCGTCATCCTTGATTTTGCCTGTCACCACATGCTCGACATCCAGACCGTCGATGGTCAGGACCATCCTGGTCTCAAAGCTCTTGCCCGCCGGGTTGCCGGCCTTGCGCAACCCCTCCTCGATGGCTTGCTGGCTGGTCACGCCGACCTGTTTGAGGAACTTGCGCATCGACATGTTGTAATCGCCGCTCATCGCATGTGTCTCCGTCTCATTCGCTTCATTTGACGCATTTGCCGCTTCGCCGTTAGGCTGGGCCATGCGCTTTGCCCTGTTGTGCCTGAGCCTGATGATCTCCGCCAGTTCCTCTTGGTCGCAGGAGGCGCTGGGACTGGCGAGTCCCGACGAGGTGGCGCGGTCGGGACTCCTGAAACATATTCTTCCCCGCTTTTCCCTCAAGACCGGTATCCGTGTAGAGGCCGATGACACCGGCGTGATGGTGATCGCCACCGACGAGCCGGGCGAGCCGGTCTTTTTGCGCGGCGGCACCGTTTACCGCCTGCGGATACAGGACGATCCGAAGCAGCAGCGGTTCCGCGACTGGCTGTTGTCGGACATCGGCAAGCGGACCGTCGAGTCCTTTCAACCCGCCGATGGCGAACCGTTCAGCGCGCGCTTCGACGTGCCCGAAGTCGCCGCAACCCCGCAATACAGCGGCAACGCCGCCCTCGGTGCAGAGCTGTCGCTCACGCATTGCGGACGCTGTCATGTGATCGGACCTGAAAATCGCATGAACGGGCTGGGATCCACCCCGTCCTTTGCGGTATTGCGCGCGCTGCCGGACTGGTCGGAACGGTTTCAGCAATTCTACGTTCTGAATCCGCATCCGTCCTTCACGCAGATCGATGGTATTACCGAACCCTTCGCACCCGAGCGACCGCCGCCGATCCATCCGGTTTCGATCACCCAGGACGACCTTGAGGCCATTCTGGCGTTTGTCACACAGGTCGCGGCTGCGGATCTGGGTGCGCCCTTGCAATCTCAGTGATCCTTCCGCTTGCCGAAATAGTCCTCGGTGGTGACGACACGCGGTTTTTCCTTGCCCGCGAACGGATTGTCGGCGCTGTGGAACTGCGCCTTGACCCGGCAATCGTCGCACATCTGGATCATCCGGGCCTGTTCGGACGAGGCAAACATCGGATGGCTGCCCGCGAGCTTGTCCATGATCCGCTCGACGGTCGATTTCGCGCCGAACAGCGCACCGCATTCGACGCAGGCAAAGGGCTCTTCTTCGTTCAGCACCCGCTGGGACAATGCCCCGTCGCTCAGATCCAGCTGCGGGACGAGCGTGATGGCGGTTTCCGGGCAGATCGTGCGGCACAATCCGCATTGCAGGCAGGCATCCTCCTGGAAATTGAGCTGCGGTTTGTCGGGATTGTCCATCAGCGCGCCGGACGGGCAGAGCGATACGCAGCTGAGACACAAAGTACAGGCATCGGTATCGACCACGACGGCCCCGTAGGGCGCGGACTCGGGCAAGGGCAGCGGTGCGTCGGCCGCCGGATTCAGCGCCTTGGCCGCAAGCCGCGCGATCTGGCGGCGGTTGCCGAGCGGCAGCACCGGGTCCGCCAGAGGATCGGGTGCGGTTTGCGCATAGAGCAGATCGGCAAGGGCATCCGGATCGGCTTCGTCGATCAGCCCCAGCGCCTCCCGCCCGGCAATGGCCCGTGCCAGTTCCAGTTCGCGCATCAACGCATCGCGTTCGGTCGTGGGCGAAAGCAGTATGTCGACCCGGGCGAAGCCATGCGCCAGCGCCGCAAGCATCTCGGCATGTCCGAAGCCCGAGATCACCTCCAGTTCCAATGGTATCACCTTGGCCGGCAGGCCGCGCCCATAGCGGGCGGCCATCCGTATCATCCCTGCCCCATGCGCATCGTGCACCAGCAGACGGGGGCTTTCCCCACCGGCCTGCCGGTACGTGCGCGCCAGCACCTGCATTCGGGACAGCAACGCGGCGACCGGCGGGTCTTCGTATGTGATCGCGGTCGAAGGGCAAAGCGCGGCACAGGCTCCGCAGCCGGCACAGATCATCGGGTCGATCTGCACGTGATCCCCCGCGGGTTCGATCGCCCCGGTCGGGCAGATGTCGAGGCATTTTGAGCACCCGACCTGGCCGGCGCGGGAATGGGCGCACAGGGTCTCTTCCAACCGGACATATAGGGGCTTTTCGAAGGTACCTACCAGTTGCACCGCTTCCAGGGCCAGACTCGCCACCGCCACGGGATCGCGCGGATCGGCCCGCAGATACCCTTCGCGCTTTTGCGGGGCCTGGATCAAGGGCGTCCTGCCGCTCAGGTCAATCACGATGTCGCATTGCGATCCGGCGCCGTCGCGCGGCGCGGTCCAGCCGAAATCGCCACGTCCGCCGGGTTCGAGCTGTTGCATCGCGTCAAGGCGAAGTTCGAACCCGCCCAGCGCACCGCGCACCTGCCGCAACCTGCCACGCACCACGTCAAAGTCGCGCGTCATCGGTTGAGCGTCGTCCGTTGCCAGCACCGTGACCGCCAGGGTATTCGCCAGCCTTTCGGCAAGTTCGAACGCCACGGCGCCCGGACCGAAGATGAAGCACACGCCTTCGCTGATCACATCGCGGCTCGGCGTGACCGACGCGGGCAGCAGCGCCTCGGCCGCCAGCGCCGCCATCTTGGGACCGGCCTGCGCAGCCTGATCGGACCACCCCGCCCGGTCGCGCAGGTCCACGAATCCGGGCGAATCGACGCCGAGTTCCGTCGCCAGATCCTCGAACCGAACCTGCTCCTGCCCGCAGGCAACGATCACCTCGTCCGCTTGTCGCAGCACTTCGGCGGCGGCGGCAATCTCTCGGGTGCACAGGGCGGTATGAACGCGGGTGCATGTTGCGCCGCATCCGGCCTCGATCATGTCTGCATCCAAAGGCTGAGTCCCGGCACAGTCGCATAGTACAAGTGTTTTCTTCATGTCCTCCCCTCGGACAAGGCACCGGCCGCCCGTCGGCCTCGCTGGGCTGGCACACGGCGTCCCGCGGTTACGGGCCCGGCCCAACAAACAGCAAAACGCGCCAATTATGCACTATAATTCACACCGCCCGCACAACCAGTATGACCCAACCGTGAGGACTGTGGTCAAAAAAATGATGAATCTTGAAAATATCAATACCGCGGACTTGGCAGAACCCCAATTTGTGTACCATAGTTCACATAACGGAAGGAAGGGAGAGCCTTCCGGGGAGGAGTCCGTGGCTCAGGCCGCAATTCACATCGAGATGCCTCTGGGCGTCGTCGTCCGCAAAACCCCTGGCGTTACGCCGTGGGCCAAATGGAGCTGGCGGGCGGTCGCGGTTCTTCCGGGAGCCGGTCCGGCCGACTGGAAGGAGTTGCGCCGAGAAGGCGATGCGGTCGAATACCATGCGGCAACCTTGACGCTGACCCTCTGGGCTTCCGAGACCGAAGCCTACATGGTCAACCTCGCGGACAGCCCTCCATCGATCTACCTGGTGCTGCGCGACGAGGCCGAAGGAAGCCGTCCTCTGGATGCGGTGCTGGTCACGGCGTCTCCGTTCGAAGGTCAGGACTATGCCGACAGCGGCGAAGAGATCGTCGAGAAGATTCCGATGACGGCGGGCCTGATCGCCTGGGTACGGGACTTCACGCTCAAGCATCATCGCGACGAAGCCTTCGTGAAACGCCGCCGCGACAGGAAACGGGTCGATCTGGTCGAGGACGGACGCGGCGATGCGCGCATTCGCCAGGACACCGACGTGTACCGGGCACCACGGAGGGCCGTGCAATGACCCAGCCCCGCGATTTCTGGTCGCGCCGCAAGGCGGCGGTGCAAGCCGAAATCGAGGCGGAGCGCGCCGCGATGGAAGCCGAGGCGATTGCCGCACGACACGCGGAGTTGGAAGAAAAGGCCGACGCCGAAATCCTGGCCGAGTTCGACCTGCCCGACCCCGACAGCCTGAAGCCCGGTGATGACGTTTCCGGCTTCATGGCCAAGGCCGTGCCCGACCGTTTGCGCCGCCGCGCCCTGCGCCGTTTGTGGCGGCTGAACCCCGTGCTGGCGAATGTGGACGGTCTGGTCGATTACGGCGAAGACTTCACCGATGCGGCCTGCGTGATGGAAAACATTCAGACCGCCTATCAGGTGGGCAAGGGAATGCTGGCGCATCTGGAGGCGCTGGCCGCAGCCGAAGACACGGAGGCGGCCGAAACAACGGACGCACCCGAGCCTGCCCCCGAGCAGCCGGAAGAGTCGGCGGTTCAGGTGGCGCAGTCCGAAATTCCGTCGTCGGAAGAGCCCACGATCACCGAAAGGTCCGAGGACTCGGCGACAGAAGAGCCTCCCCCACTGCCTGCACCGCGTCGCATGACGTTCGAGTTTGAAGGATGACGACATGACCGCAAGCAAAGCGCATGTTTTGGACATTTCGGCCGAGGATCGCTTGCGCGCGGACTTCTACAACTTTCTCGGTCTTCTGCTGGCCGGGCCGCCGGATCAGGTGCTGCTTGATCAGATGGCGGGCCTCAGCGGCGACGAGACCGATCTGGGTCAGGCCATCCAGGCCATGGCGCGGGTCGCCAGGGTCACTAAACCCGCCGCGGCCGAGCGCGAATTCAACGCTCTGTTCATCGGCCTAGGGCGGGGTGAGTTGCTGCCCTATGCCAGTTTCTATCTGACCGGTTTTCTGAACGAAAAGCCGCTCGCCCAACTGCGCAACGACATGGCGGCGCGCGGGATCACGCGCGCGCCCAACGTGTTCGAGCCCGAGGACAACATCGCGTCCCTGATGGAAATGATGGCGGGGATGATCGTCGGACGGTTTGGCGCGCCCGCATCGCTGGACGACCAGAAAACCTTCTGGAACAGGCACATCGCCCCTTGGGCCGTGCATTTCTATTCGGATTTGGAAGCCGCCGAGAACTCGGTTCTCTACGCCTCTGTCGGCACCGCCGGCCGAGTCTTCATGGAGATCGAGCGCGAGGCATTCCGGATGACGGCGGACTGATCCGCCATTCGCCGGCGCCTGCATTGGCGCCAGACAGCAAATGGGAAAGGAGGATCCCATGAGCAAGACCAGGGAAGAAGGCGCAACCCGCCGCGACTTCCTGAAACTGGCCGGAACCGCAGCTCCCGCTGCCGTTGCCGCAGCCAGCCTGAGCGGTAAGGCCGAGGCGGCAGAGCTGCCGACCGACGAGACCCGCATTCAGGATACCGCGCATACCCGCGCCTACCTCGACAGCGCCCGGTTCTGATCCGGACGCTGGCACACCCGGTTGACGGTTGCGAAAGGCCCTGACGCCGGTTTCGGAAGTACCAAGCCAGCCATGCGAGACATGGCGCGCAAGGGAGGAGAGAAATGCTTAGGAAAAAGACCAACGGGGTTGCGAGACGCCCCCAGCGGACAAGTATCCTGTCCCAGATCGGCGAAAAGACCGTCGATCGCCGCGCGTTCCTGCGCGGCTCGGGCCTGACGATCGGCGGCCTCGCCGCGATCAGCGCCACGGGTGGAACCGTGACGCCCGCCAGCGCCCAGACAGCGGCCAACCAGGCCGTACAGAACGTGAAATCCGTCTGCACGCATTGTTCGGTCGGGTGCACGGTGATCGCCGAAGTGCAGAACGGTGTCTGGATCGGGCAGGAACCCGGTTGGGACAGCCCGTTCAACCTGGGCGCCCATTGCGCCAAGGGGGCCTCGGTCCGTGAACACGCCCATGGCGAACGCCGCCTCAAGTATCCGATGAAAAAGGAAGGCGGCGAGTGGAAGCGCATCAGCTGGGAAGAAGCGATCAACGAGATCGGCGACGGCATGATGAAGATCCGCGAGGAAAGCGGGCCTGACAGCGTCTATTGGCTGGGATCGGCCAAGCACAACAACGAACAGGCTTATCTGTTCCGCAAGTTCGCCGCCTATTGGGGCACGAACAACGTGGATCACCAGGCCCGGATCTGCCACTCGACCACCGTGGCTGGCGTCGCGAACACATGGGGCTACGGCGCCATGACCAACAGCTACAACGACATCCACAACTCCAAGGCCATCTTCATCATCGGCGGCAACCCGGCCGAGGCGCACCCCGTCTCGCTGCTGCATGTCCTGCGCGCGAAAGAGCAGAACAACGCCCCGCTGATCGTCTGCGATCCGCGCTTCACGCGCACCGCGGCCCATGCCGACGAATATGTCCGCTTCCGCCCCGGCACCGACGTGGGGCTGATCTGGGGTATCCTGTGGCACATCTTCGACAACGGTTGGGAGGACAAGGAGTTCATCCGCACCCGCGTCTGGGGCATGGACCAGATCAAGACCGAAGTTGCCAGGTGGACCCCGGAAGAAACCGAGCGCGTGACCGGCGTGCCGGGGTCGCAGCTGCGGCGCGTTGCCCGCACCATGGCCAACAACCGCCCGGGCACCGTGATCTGGTGCATGGGCGGCACCCAGCACACCAACGGCAACAACAACACGCGGGCCTATTGCGTGTTGCAGCTGGCGCTCGGCAACATGGGCACCAGCGGCGGCGGCACCAACATCTTCCGCGGCCATGACAACGTGCAGGGCGCGACCGATCTGGGCGTGCTGAGCCACACCCTGCCCGGCTACTACGGGTTGAGCGGTGGCGCATGGGCCCACTGGGCGCGCGTCTGGGGCGAGGATCTGGACTGGCTCAAGGGACAGTTCGCCAC
This sequence comes from Ruegeria sp. BHSB196, assembly GCF_059613135.1. Taxonomy (NCBI): domain Bacteria; kingdom Pseudomonadati; phylum Pseudomonadota; class Alphaproteobacteria; order Rhodobacterales; family Roseobacteraceae; genus Ruegeria; species Ruegeria sp. BHSB196. The sequence continues at coordinate 41,520 of NZ_JBXWRY010000030.1, read as the reverse complement.
GATCAAGGACAAGGAGGGCAAGGACAAGCCGCTGATGAACGAACGCGGCATCCCGGTTTCCCGCTGGATCGACGGCGTTCTGGAAGACCCGGCCAACATGGACCAGGACCACAACGTGCGCGCCATGGTTCTGTGGGGCCACGCGCCCAACTCGCAGACCCGCGGACCGGAAATGAAGACGGCGATGGAAAAGCTCGACATGCTGGTCGTGATCGACCCGTATCCGACCGTTTCCGCCGTGCTGCACGACCGGACCGATGGCGTCTATCTGCTGCCGGCCTGTACGCAGTTCGAAACCCGTGGCTCGGTCACGGCCTCGAACCGCTCTCTGCAGTGGCGCGACAAGATCGTCGATCCGCTCTTCGAGTCGCTGCCGGACGAGGTCATCATGGCCAAGTTCGTCAACAAGTTCGGCTGGGCCGACCGGTTCTTCCGCAATATCGAAATGGAAGACCCCGAAACCCCGAACGTCGAGAGCATCACGCGCGAGTTCAACCGGGGCCTCTGGACCATCGGGTATACCGGACAGTCGCCGGAGCGGCTCAAGAGCCACATGGCCAACCAGCACACGTTCGACAGAACCACGCTGCAGGCCGTGGGCGGGCCGAACGATGGCGAGTACTATGGCCTGCCATGGCCCTGCTGGGGCACGCCGGAAATGGGGCATCCCGGCACGCCGAACCTCTATGACATGTCCAAGCCGGTCGCCGAAGGTGGCCTGTGCTTCCGGGCACGGTTCGGGGTCGAGCGGGACGGTCAGAACCTGTTGGCCGAAGGGGTCTCGAACCCCGGTGCCGAAATCCAGGACGGCTATCCCGAATTCACCATGCAGATGCTGATGGATCTGGGATGGGATGGCGACCTGACCGCCGAGGAACGCGCGGTGATCGACGGCATTGCCGCCGAAAAGACCAACTGGAAGACCGACCTTTCGGGCGGCATCCAGCGGGTCGCGATCAAGCATGGCTGTGCGCCCTTCGGGAACGCCAAAGCCCGCGCGGTCGTCTGGACCTTCCCGGATCCGATCCCGCTGCATCGCGAGCCGCTCTACACGAACCGGCGCGATCTGGTGGAGGACTATCCGACCTACGAGGACCGGCACGCCTATCGCCTGCCGACGCTCTATGCTTCGATCCAGAAGAACGACTTTTCAAAGGATTACCCGATAATCCTCACGTCAGGTCGTCTGGTCGAATACGAAGGCGGCGGCGACGAGACGCGGTCGAACCCGTGGCTGGCCGAACTGCAACAGGACATGTTCGTCGAGATCAACCCGCGCGACGCCAACAACCTTGGCATTCGCGACGGGCAGCAGGTCTGGGTCGAAGGTCCGGAAGGCGGCAAGGTCAAGGTGATGGCGATGCTGACCGAAAGGGTCGGTGCCGGCGTGGCCTTCATGCCCTTCCACTTCGGTGGGCACTTCCAGGGCGAAGACCTGCGGCACAAGTACCCGACCGGGGCCGATCCATACGTTCTGGGTGAAAGCTCCAACACCGCCCAGACCTATGGTTACGACTCGGTGACCCAGATGCAGGAGACCAAGGCGACTCTCTGCAAGATCACGGCAGCGTAAGGAGGATTGAACATGGCTAGAGCGAAGTTTCTATGCGACGCCGAACGCTGCATCGAATGCAATGCCTGCGTGACCGCGTGCAAGAACGAGCATGAGGTGCCCTGGGGCATCAACCGCCGGAGGGTGGTGACGATCAATGACGGCAAACCGGGCGAGCGATCGATCTCGGTGGCCTGCATGCATTGTTCGGATGCGCCCTGCATGGCGGTGTGCCCGGTGGATTGCTTCTACCAGACCGAAGACGGTGTGGTGCTGCATTCCAAGGATCTGTGCATCGGCTGCGGCTATTGCTTCTATGCATGTCCGTTCGGTGCGCCGCAATTCCCGCAGGCGGGCAATTTCGGATCGCGCGGCAAGATGGACAAATGCACCTTCTGCGCCGGCGGCCCCGAGGAGACGCATTCGAATGCGGAATTCTCCAAATACGGGCGCAACCGGATCGCCGAGGGCAAGCTGCCCATCTGCGCCGAAATGTGTTCCACCAAGGCCCTGCTGGCCGGCGATGGCGACGTTGTGTCGGCCATCTACCGCGAGCGCGTCGTGGCGCGCGGATTCGGTTCGGGCGCCTGGGGCTGGGGCACGGCCTATGATCAGAAGGGCGGTTAAACCGCCGGCTTGATCACTCGAAGACAGGGCGATCCGTATGTCCGGGTCGCCCAACCCTTCCGCAGGGAACAGAACTGCCATGATCCGCATTGTGACAGCGCTCGTTCTGGCGCTGGGTTTGGCAACGGCCGCCCCCGCGCAGGACACCGCACTCGAAGACAATCCCCGCGCCTCGACGGGCGGGGCGACCACGCTCGAAGACATTCTGGCCCGCCAGCGTGGGGAAAAGGTGGACAACACCTATCGCGCCCAGAACACCGGTCAGGGAAATGTCGAGGCGCTGATGGGCCAGCTTGGCACCCGGGGAACGGCCTCGGACAGCGACCTGTTTCGCGCGCTGCGGTACGGCTCGGCCGATGTCACCGTTTCTTCGCGCAGCCCCGCATCCGACGTGATCATCCAGGACGGCGGCATGTGGTGGTTGGAGATGCGCTCGGGACCGCTGCGCACCTATGGCACCTATCTGTTGGGCGGAATGCTTGTCGTTCTGCTGCTGTTCTACCTGATCCGCGGCCGGATCCGGATTGACGGCGAAAAGACCGGCCGAACAGTCACCCGCTTCACCGGGTTCGAGCGTTTCGGCCACTGGCTTTTCGGCGGATCGTTCCTGATCCTCGGCGCGACCGGCCTCATTACCCTGTACGGCCGCGACTTTCTGATCCCGCTGTTCGGAAAGGACGGTTTCGCCACCATCGCGCTGGCCTGCAAGTGGCTGCACAACAACCTTGCCTGGGCTTTCATGCTGGGGCTGGTCATCATCACGGTGAACTGGATCGTGCACAACATTCCCAATCGGAATGACCTGAAATGGCTGGCCGTCGGCGGCGGGCTGTTCACCAAGGGAAGCCACCCGCCCGCCAAGAAATTCAACGCCGGGCAGAAGATCATCTTCTGGCTCTGCGTCCTGCTGGGTGTTTCGATCAGCCTGTCGGGCCTTTCGTTGCTGTTTCCCTTTGAGATGCCGATGTTCGCCAAGACATTCGTCATCGCCAACGCCACAGGCATTCCGGAGCTTCTGGGCCTGAACCTGCCCGAACAGATGTCGCCGCACGAAGAAATGCAATATGCTCAGCTCTGGCACGTCATCGTGGCCTTCATCTTCCTCGCCATCATTCTGGCGCATATCTATCTGGGCTCGGTGGGCATGGAAGGCGCCTTTGACGCCATGGGCACCGGCGAAGTCGAGGAACAATGGGCGCGCGAACACCATTCCCTGTGGCTGGAGGAGGTCAAGGAGGCCGAAGCCTCCAAAGGCGCGGCCTCGCCCGCTGAATAGATGCGGGCCCTGGCCCTTGTGCTGAGCTTGTTGCCGCTTCCGCTGGCGGCGGAGTTCTTTACGCTCAAGGGCCATGGCGGGCCGATCATGGGAATCGCAACCGCACCCGACGGCCGTATCGCCACCGCCAGTTTCGACAATTCCGTGGGTCTCTGGACCGGCCGGGCGCCGGACTGGCTGGAAGGGCATGAGGCGGCGGTGAACGTGGTCGTGTTCAACGGCACCGCCGTCTATTCGGCGGGCGACGACTTCTCGCTGCGGCGCTGGCCCGGTGGAGAGGTCGTGGGACGCCACAAGGCCAAGATCGTGGGGATCGATGCCTCCAAGACACTTGTCGCCACGGCAAGCTGGGACGGCACCATTGGCCTGTGGCCGGTCGATGGCGGCGAGGCTCGCCTGCTGGGTCCGACCGGCAGCGGCGTGAACGCGGTCGCGTTCTCTCAGGATGGCCAGCAGCTCTATTCCGCCGGGGTGGATGGCGCGTTGCGCCTGTGGGACGTGACACGCGGCGCCGAAATCGCGCAGATCGTCAAGCACGGGTTCGGCATCAACGAAATCGTTCTGAACGAAACCGACGGCTGGCTGGCCTACGGCGCTCTGGACGGCGTCACCCGCATCCTTGACCTTGCCACCGGGGAAGAACGCGACTTTACCCTCGATCGCCGCCCGATCCTGGCCCTGGCCCTCAGCCCGGACCGAAGCCTGCTCGCCGTGGGGGATGGTGAGGGCTACATCATGGTGATCGACACCCGCACCTGGACCATCGCGCGCGATTTCCGCGCCACGCTGCGCGGCCCTGTCTGGGCGCTGGCCTTTTCGCCGGACGGCACCAACATCCACGCCGGCGGGATAGACGACGCCATGTACAGCTGGCCCGTGGCGGCCCTCGGCGAGCATCGGAAGATGGCCGAGGAAGAACGCAGTTTCCTGAGAGACCCGGACGAGATGGAAAACGGCGAGCGGCAATTCGCGCGCAAATGTTCGATCTGCCACGCGCTGACCGAAGATGGTGGCCGACGCGCCGGGCCGACCCTTTACGGCCTGTTCGGTCGCCCCGCCGGCACGGTTCCGGGCTATCTCTACTCGGACACGCTGAAAACCTCGGACATCGTCTGGACCGACGAGACGATAAACGGGCTTTTCGATCTGGGTCCGGACCATTACATTCCGGGTTCCAAGATGCCGATGCAGAGGATCACGGGCGCCGAGGATCGCGCCGACCTGATCGCCTTTCTGCGCCGCGCCACTTCGCCGGAGGAGCAAAGATGAAAGCGTTTCTCGCCGCCGTCGCAACCATGGCCGTGGTCACGGTCGCCGCCCCCGTGGCGCTGGAGCAGTTCGGCTTTTCCGCCGAAAGCGTCACGTCGAGCCCGTCGGTGCGGCTCGACTGAATGCGCGAATACCTGACCACGCGCGAGCTGGCCGATCTGCTGCGCATCGGCGAGCGCAAGGCCTATGACCTCGCGTCTTCGGGCGAGATCCCGCATGTCCGCGCCATGGGCAAGCTGCTGTTCCCGCGTTCCGAGATCATGGCCTGGCTCAGCGCCGCGCGGGCCGGCCCGCGGGTGGCCGAGCCGCCCTTGCCGCCGATTCTGGCCGGCAGCCACGATCCGCTTCTGGACTGGGCACTGCGGGAAAGCGGCTCGGGACTGGCCACCTATTATGACGGGTCGTTCGACGGTCTGGAGAGGCTCAAGGCGCGCAGCGCCCAGGCCGCCGCGCTGCATATCCACGAAGCGGACGGGTTCAACCGCGAAGCGCTGCTCCGGATCATGGGCGAGGCGCCCGTCGTTCTGATCGAGATCGCCCGCCGTCAGCGCGGCCTGCTTCTGGCCCCCGGCGCGGACGGTATCGCAGGAGTCGGCGATCTGCGCGGACGCCGCGTGGTGCTGCGCCAGCAAAGCGCCGCAAGCCAGCGCCTGTTCGAAACGCTGTTGGCGGCGAAAGGGCTCGGGCCGGACGATCTCGACACCCTGCCCGCTTGCGCCCGCACCGAAGAGGAACTGGCGATCACGCTGCACGATGGCAAGGCCGAGGCGGGGTTCGGCCTGGGCGCGCTGGCGGGTCTCTACGGTCTGGGTTTCGTGCCGACCCTCGACGAACGTTTCGATCTCGCGATCTGGCGGCGGGCGTATTTCGATCCGCCGATGCAGCGCCTCATGCATTTCCTGCGGGGCGACCGTTTCGCCGCCCGCGCCGCCGAACTCGGCGGTTACGACCTGAATGGACTGGGCACCGTCCACCACAACGGCCAGTCCGGATAGGAACCGGCGCGCGATGCGTCACTTTCCAGCCCGCAGGCAACTCACCTCGCGTTGGGAAAGAACAGTTGTTGCCCGTCGAGCTTGTACGAGGCGATTGCCGCCTGCCCGTCCGCGCTCAGCAGCCAGTCGATGAAGCGCTGGCCTGCCGCGGCCCGGACACCCGGATGTTTCTCGGGGTTGACCAGGATGACGCCGTACTGGTTGAAAAGTCGCGGATCGCCCTCGACCAGGATCTCCAGATTTCCCTTGTTGCCGAACGCGATCCAGGTGGCACGGTCGGTCAGGGCATAGCCGCCCATGCCAGACGCCACGTTCAGCGTCGCCCCCATGCCCGAGCCGGTCTCGCGGTACCAGTCGCCCGAGGCCTCCGCCACGTCGATCCCGGCGGCTTCCCAGTTTCTCCGTTCGGCCTTGTGCGTGCCGCTGTCGTCCCCGCGCGACACGAACGGTGCCTCGGCCGCTGCGATTGCGGTCAGGGCCGCCACGATATCCCGGCCACCCTTCACCTTGGCCGGGTCCGATTTCGGTCCGACCAGAACGAAATCGTTGTACATGACATCGAACCGCTCGACGCCCCAGCCATCGGCCACGAATTTCTCTTCTGCCGGCTTGGCGTGCACCAGAAGGACATCGCCATCGCCGTTCATCGCATTCTTGATCGCCTGTCCGGTGCCCACCGCGACGACCCGGACATCGATGCCCGTTTCGGCCTCGAAACCGGTCAGGATATAGTCCAGGAGTCCGGAATTCTGGGTCGATGTCGTCGATTGCACGACGATATAAGCCTCTTCGGCCCGCGCGTCCCCCGTTGCAAGAGTCAGGGCGAGCATCCCCACCCGGATCCAGGTTCCGATCACTTCAACACCTCCGTCTTGTTCGACTTACACGACCAGGCCCCCGGCGAGGTATCGTCGCGCCGCCTCGGTCTCGGGCCTGTTCAAGACACGCCGGGCGGGGCCATGTTCGACCACGTGCCCGCCTTGCATCATGACGACATCGGCGGCCAACCGGCGCGCCTGACCGATGTCATGCGTGACCATCACGATCCGCACACCTTGGGCCGAGGCGTGCATGACCAGCCTCTCGATCGCCTGAGTCGCGGCGGGGTCCAGCGCACTGGTGGGCTCGTCGAGGAACAGGATCTCGGGCTCGGTGGCCAGCGCCCGCAGGATCGCCAGCCGCTGCGCTTCGCCGCCGGACAGAGACCGGGCCGACTGCCGGGCCTTGCTCTCCAGGCCGCCTTCGTGAAGCAGCGCCGCGATGCGCGCCCGCCGGGCGGCCCGCCCCAGTCCTTTCCGCCGCAGCACGAAATCCAGATTGCCCGCCACCGTCCGGCGCAACAGCACCGGCTGCTGAAACACCATGGCCTGCCGTGCCTTCTGATCCGCGGTCAACCGCGCCCCGCCCTGCAGTATGATCCCGCTGTCCGGCACGATCAGACCGTGCAGGCAGCGCAGCAGCAGGCTCTTGCCGGCTCCGTTCGGTCCGAGGATCAGGGTCGGCCCTGGACCGTCCAACACAAGGCGCGGCACCTCCAGCAGGCGGTGGCCATTGCGCCGGATCGTCAGGTCGTGGGTTTCCAATGCGCGCAGCGACTCGGCAGCCAGATCACGCATGGCGCAGCCCCTCCTGCTCGGCTCTGAGGCTCAGTACGCTGACCATCCCATTCACTGCCACGGCGATCCCGACCAGGATCGCGCCCAGCGCCAGCGCCAGCGCCAGGTTGCCCTTGGAGGTTTCAAGCGCGATGGTCGTCGTCATCACCCGCGTCACATGGTTGATGTTGCCACCCACGATGATCACCGCGCCGACTTCGGCGATGGCGCGGCCGAACCCGGCCAGCAGCGCCGTGACCAGCGCCAGCCGCGCATCCCAAAGCAGCACCGGGACGGAGGCCAGCCGCGTCACGCCCAGCGAGCGGAGCTGTTCGGAATACTCCTCGGCCAGCATCTCGACCACTTGCCGGGTCAGGGCCGCGATGATCGGCGTCACAAGTACGACCTGAGCGATGATCATGGCGGTGGGCGTGTAGAGCAGTTGCAGCACTCCAAGCGGCCCGGAACGGGACAGCATCAGATAGACCAGCAAACCGACGACTACCGGCGGCAGTCCCATCAGCGCGTTGACCAGCACGATCACCCCGCGCCGCCCCGGAAAGCGGCCGACCGCCAGCGCCGCGCCCAGCGGCATTCCAATCAGCGCGGCGATCAGGACGGCCACGACGGAAACGCGCAGCGACAGCAGCACGATGGCCCAAAGTTCGGCATCGCCCTGGACGATCAGCAGCAACGCGCCTTGCAGTTCTGATGCAAAATCCTGCATTTTGTTCCAACTTTTTAGTTCGCCGCAGAAATCGCACTCTGTTTCAGGATTATTCTATCGCAAAACACGCATTTCACCAGCATCAAATCCGGCATCCCAAAAGACAAACGCGGCCCCTTTCGGAGCCGCGCCAGAATTCGGTTGGACCCGGTTGGCCGGGCCACGACCGTGGTCAGTTCAGCGCCGCATCGGTGATCTGATGCGTCCAGGCACCGTCGGGCGCCTTGGTGATGACCGGATCGGAGCCGCCTGCCAGAAGGGTTTCCACCGTGCGCTCGTAGTCGGCCGGATCGAGCGCGCCGTTGGAGCCCGCCGTCAGCTTGGCAATCTCGCCCATCATGCGCTTCTGGTGCTCTTCGGTCTGGGCACCGGTGGCGTCGTTGTCCAGAACGATCATCGCCGCTTCCTCGGGGTTTTCCTCGGCCCATTTCCAACCCTTCATCGATGCCCGGACGAACCGGGTCATCTTGTCGACGAATTCCGGATCGCTGAGGTTTTCTTCGAGCACGTAGAGCCCGTCTTCGAGGGTTGCGACTCCCTGATCCTCGTATTTGAAGGTGACGAGCTCATCCGGGCTGACGCCCGCGTCGATGACCTGCCAGTATTCGTTGTAGGTCATGGTGCTGATGCAATCGGCCTGGCGCTGTAGCAGCGGATCGACGTTGAAGCCCTGTTTCAGAACCTCGACGCCATTTTCGCTCTTGCCGCTGGTGTCGATACCCAGCTGGCTCATCCAGCTCATGAAGGGAAACTCGTTGCCGAAGAACCAGACGCCCAGCGTGCGGTTCTTCAGATCCTCGGGCGAGGAAATGCCCGCGTCCTTCCAGCAGGTCAGCATCATGCCCGAGCTCTTGAACGGCTGGGCGATATTGACCAGCGGCAGGCCCTTTTCGCGCGCGGCCAGCGCGGCGGGCATCCATTCGACCGTCACATCGGCACCGCCCCCGGCGATCACCTGGGTGGGCGCGATGTCGGGGCCGCCCGGCAGGATGGTCACGTCGAGTCCTTCTTCCTCGTAGAACCCCTGATCCAGCGCCACATAATACCCGGCGAATTGCGCCTGCGTCACCCATTTCAGCTGCAATGTCACCTCATCCGCGGCCCAGGCGCTGCCGGCTGCCAGTCCAAAGGCCGTGATCGCCCCACTCAGTAGCTTGTGCATCTTCTTCTCTCCTTGTTGCAGTATGCGCCCCGTTTCCGGGGTCTGTTGAATTGATGTTACCCTATCCGCGCTGTGACGGATGCCAAAACGTCACCATTTTCTCGACCACGGCGACGAGCCCGTAAAACGCCGTCCCGGCCAACGCTGCCACGACGATTTCCGCCCAGACCATGTCCAGAGACAGCTGGCCGACGCTGGTCGAGATGCGGAACCCCATACCCACCGTGGGTGAGCCGAAGAACTCGGCCACGATGGCCCCGATCAGCGCGAGCGTAGTCGAAATCTTGAGACCGTTGAAGACAAAGGGCATTGCGGCGGGCAGGCGCAGCTTGAAGAAGCTCTGCCAGTAGGTCGCGGCATAGGTCTCCATCAGATCCCGCTGCATCGCCGTCGCCTCGCGCAGCCCGGCCACGGTGTTGACCAGCATCGGAAAAAAGACCATCACCACGACCACCGCCGCTTTCGAGTGCCAGTCGAACCCGAACCACATCACCAGGATCGGCGCGGTGCCCACGATCGGCAGCGCCGCGACGAAGTTGCCGACCGGCAGCAGGCCCATGCGCAGGAACTCCCACCGGTCCACGGCGATGGCCATCAGCAGGGCCGCACCGCAGCCGATCACATAGCCCGAAGCCGCCCCCTTGATGATGGTTTGAACGAAATCCTCCCAGAGGATCGGCAGGCTGTCGGCGAAGCGCGCGGCGATGACGGACGGTGCCGGCAGGATGACCAGCGGCACCGCCAGCCCGTGCACCAGCAGCTCCCACACGGCGATCACGGTCAGTCCGAAGATCAGCGGCACCGCCAATTGCACGGCCCGTGTTCCCGACTGCGGACCTTTCGCCAGGCCGGCATTCACCCACCAGCCGACCCCCCACACGAACAGGGCAAGGGCGACCAGCGTCATCGCGGGCACCCCCGCGAAAGCGGTCGGGCACAGGTCGGGCTTGCGATCGCGCGCGTCATGCCGTCATCCCCATCCGCTTCAGGACCAGGTTTTGTATCAGCCCCAGCAGGCCGACCAGGCAGGCAGCCAGGATGGCGGCGGCAAACAGCGCGGACCAGATCTGTACCGTCTGACCGTAATAGCTGCCCGCCAGCAAACGGGCGCCCAGCCCGGCCACCGCACCGGTCGGCAACTCCCCAACGATGGCGCCGACCAGCGAAGCCGCGATACCGATCTTGAGCGAGGCGAACAGGTACGGCATCGACGCCGGCAGCCGGAGCTTCCAGAACCCCTGCGCCTGCGTGGCATTGTAGGTCCGCAACAGATCCAGCTGCATCGCGTCCGGGCTGCGCAGCCCCTTCACCATGCCGACCACCACCGGGAAGAAACTCAGATAGGCCGAGATCACCGCCTTTGGAATGATCCCCTGAACGCCGACCGAGTAGAGCACGACGATGATCATCGGCGCCAGCGCGATGATCGGGATGGTCTGGCTGACGATGGCCCAGGGCATCACCGACATGTCCATGACCCGGCTGTGCACGATCCCCACCGCCAGTAGGATGCCCAGCCCGGTCCCGATCACGAATCCCAGCACCGTGGCGCTGAGCGTTACCCAGCCGTGATAGACCAGAGACCGTTTGGACGTGATCTTCTTTTCGACTGTGGTTTCCCAGAGTTCAAGGCCGACCTGATGCGGTGCAGGCAGACGCGGACGCTCCTGCGACCAGGTCGCCGGAATCGCAAAGCTGTTCTGCGCGACCAGCGAAAATTCACTGGCCTCGGCTCGCTCTCTTGCCGTTTCGGGAACCACCTCGGCCCCGGCCCGCGCCGCTTCGGTCAGCACGCCCTTGATGTTCATCGGCACGCAGGCGCCATACCAGAAGGCAACGATGACCAGGACGATCGTCAGGACGGCAAGCACCGGTTTCATTCGGTCATTCCTTCACTCCTGCCGCGGTCACTCATAGGAATGCCCCGCTCTCAGGCCCTCACGCACCCGGTGAGCCACCTCGATGAATTCGGGCGTATCGCGAATGTCGAGCGGCCGCTCCTTCGGCAGCGGGCTTTCGATCACATCGGTGATCCGGCCGGGCCGCGGGCTCATCACCACGATCCTAGTGCTCAGATACACCGCCTCGGGGATCGAGTGCGTCACGAATCCGATTGTCTTTTCGGTGCGCGCCCAAAGCTCCAACAGCTGCTCGTTGAGGTGATCGCGCACGATCTCGTCGAGCGCGCCAAAGGGTTCGTCCATCAGCAGGATGTCGGCATCGAAGGCCAAGGCGCGCGCGATCGAGGCCCGCTGCTGCATCCCGCCCGAGAGCTGCCAGGGAAACTTCTCGCCAAATCCCTCAAGATCAACAAGTTCCAATACGTTCTTGACGCGCCTTTCCTGTTCTTCCCGGCTGTATCCCATGATCTCAAGCGGCAGCTTGATGTTCTTGGCGATGGTACGCCAGGGATACAGCCCCGCCGCCTGGAACACATACCCATAGGCCCGGTTCCGCCGCGCCTCGTCCGGCGTCATCCCGTTGACGGTCAGCGTACCGCCCGTAGGCGTCTCCAAGGCTGCGACACAGCGCAAGAACGTGGTTTTCCCGCAACCGGAGGGTCCGATGAAACTGACGAAGTCGCCCCTGTTCACCGTCAGGTTCACGTCTTTGAGCGCCTGAACCGGGCCGTCATTGGTCTGGAAGGTCAGATCCAGGTGCCTTGCCTCGATCACGGGCTGGGTCGTGTATTCCGTGCTCATTATCCTGCCTTGAACTGAGTGTGGCGCCGCGCCGCCGGGCGGAGCGCCCGTAGTCGCACTCACACCCCCGTTGCCGGGATGCCTGTCCGCTCCACCGGACGCGGCGCGGTCAGTTCCTTCCAGGTGCTCAGCGCCTTGTTGACCACCGTGTTCGCCTCGCGCGCAACGAACTTGCCGTGGCCCTCCTGTGTCCGTATCTCGCCGTCATGGACCGCAACCTGGCCCCGTGTCAGGGTGAAGCGCGGCAATCCCTTGACCTCATGCCCCTCGAACACGTTGTAGTCGATGGCCGATTGCTGGCTGGACGCGCGGATCGTCTTGGACTTCTCCGGATCCCAGACCACCAGATCGGCATCCGCCCCGACCAGCACTGCACCCTTTTTCGGATAGCAGTTCAATATCTTGGCGATATTCGTTGATGTCACCGCCACGAACTCGTTCGGCGTCAGGCGGCCGGTGTTCACCCCATGCGTCCACAGCATCGGCATCCGGTCCTCAAGCCCGCCAGTGCCGTTCGGGATCTTGGTGAAATCCCCGACGCCATAGCGCTTCTGCTCGGTGGTGAAGGCGCAGTGATCCGTCGCCACCACCGACAGCGACCCCGATTGCAGCCCGGCCCACAGGCTGTCCTGATGCTGCTTGTTGCGGAAGGGCGGCGACATCACCCGACGCGCGGCATGATCCCAGTCGGGGTTGAAATACTCGCTTTCGTCCAGCGTCAGGTGCTGGATCAGCGGCTCGCCCCAGACGCGCTTGCCCTGCATCCGGGCACGGCGGATCGCCTCGTGCGCCTCCTCGCAGGAGGTATGCACCACGTAAAGCGGCACGCCCGCCATGTCGGCGATCATGATGGCGCGGTTGGTGGCCTCGCCCTCGACCTGCGGCGGCCGCGAATAGGCATGCGCCTCGGGGCCGGTATTGCCCTCGGCCATCAGCTTGGCCTGCAACTCGGCCACCACGTCGCCGTTCTCGGCATGCACCATCGCGATCCCGCCCAGTTCGGCCAGGCGCTTGAACGAGGCGAACAGCTCGTCGTCATTCACCATCAGCGCGCCCTTGTAGGCCATGAAGTGCTTGAAGGTGTTGATTCCGCGCTGCTCGATCACGGTCTTGATGTCATCGAACACCTGCTCGCCCCACCAGGTCACCGCCATGTGGAAGGAATAGTCGCAATTGGCCCGGGTCGACTTGTTGTCCCAGCGTTTGAGCGCATCCAGCAGGCTTTCGCCGGGATTGGGCAGCGCGAAATCCACCACCATCGTGGTGCCGCCGGCCAGCCCCGCCCGTGTGCCGCTTTCGAAGTCGTCCGAGCTGTAGGTGCCCATGAACGGCATCTCGAGATGCGTATGCGGGTCGATGCCGCCGGGCATGACATAGCAACCGGTGGCGTCCAGCTGCTCGTCCCCCTTCAGATCCGGCCCGATCTCGGCGATCACCCCGCCCTCGATCAGCACATCCGCCTTGTAGGTCAGATCGGCGGTGACGACGGTTCCGTTCTTGATGACAGTCGACATTTTTCTCTCCCTGCAAGCGCGTTTCCGCGCTCCTTTTCATCTTGCTCCAAATACTCCGGGGGTCCGGGGGCAGAGCCCCCGGTCACTCCACGATCTCCGCCGTCTCCACCACCGCATGGAACAGCACATCCGCCCCGGCGGCGGCCCACTCCTTGCTGATCTCTTCGGCTTCGTTGTGGCTCAGCCCGTCCACGCAGGGGCACATGACCATCGCCGTCGGCGCCACCCGGTTGATCCAGCAGGCATCATGCCCGGCGCCCGAGATGATGTCGGTATGGGAATACCCCAGCCGCTCGACCGCATTGCGCACCGCCGCCACGCAGCCCTCGTCGAATTTCACCGGATCGAACCCGCCGACCTTCTCGAACTCGACCTGCAGGCCCATTTCATTCACGATGTCTTCGGCCGCCACCCGCAGGCGGTTCTCCATGTCCTTGATCACCTCGAGATCGGGCGACCGGAAATCGACCGTGAACACCGCCTTGCCGGGGATCACGTTGCGCGAGTTGGGATGGACCTCGATATGTCCCGCCGCACCCACGGCATGGGGCGCGTGGGACCAGGCGATTTCGTCCACCTTCTCCAGCACTCGCGCCATGGCAAGCCCGGCGTTCTTGCGCATCGGCATCGGGGTCGATCCGGTATGGGCGTCCTTGCCGGTGATCGTCACCTGCGTCCAGCTGAGCCCCTGCCCGTGGGTGACGACCCCAATATCCTTGCCTTCGGCTTCCAGGATCGGACCCTGTTCGATATGCAGCTCGAAAAAGGCATGCATCTTGCGCGCGCCCACTTCCTCGTCGCCGCGCCAGCCGATGCGCCGCAACTCGTCGCCGAACTTCTTGCCCTCGGCGTCTTCGCGGTCATAGGCCCAGTCCTGCGTGTGCATGCCCGCGAACACGCCCGAAGCCAGCATCGCCGGGGCAAAGCGCGTGCCCTCCTCGTTGGTCCAGTTGGTCACGACGATCGGGTGTTTCGTCTTGATGTTCAGGTCGTTGAGGGTCCGGATGATCTCCAGCCCGCCAAGCACACCCAGAACACCGTCATACTTGCCGCCTGTCGGCTGCGTATCCAGATGCGAGCCGACATAGACCGGAAGGGCCTCCGGATCCGCGCCCTCGCGCCGCGCGAACATGTTGCCCATCTGGTCCAGACCCATGGTGCAGCCCGCCGCTTCGCACCATGACTGAAACAAGGCCCGCCCTTCGGCATCCTCGTCGGTCAGGGTCTGGCGGTTGTTGCCGCCGGCGACGCCGGGGCCGATCCTGGCCATCTCCATCAGGCTGTCCCACAGCCTGTCGCCGTTGATCCTGAGATTCTGCGCCGGAGCCGCCATGTCTCTCCCCCTGTTGGTCGCGATGTGTCCCGCGTTTCGTCTGATGATTTGACCATATGGTCAAACTCACGCTATCACGGGCAAGACGCCAGTCAAGAAATAGCAACACCGTGCCGGAAAAATCCGCAGAGTCGGCCCGCCCCAGCACAGAAACCGGACCATCAGTCAAAGATGCCAGACGACCGCCCGACGACCCGGATCCAGAAGAAGAACCGCGCCGCCATCCTGGAGGCCGCGCTCGAGGTCTTTTCGACCCACGGGTTTCGCGGCGCGACCGTGGATCGGATCGCGGTCGAGGCGGGGCTGAGCAAACCCAACCTTCTATACTACTACCGCAGCAAGGACGCGATCTATGCCGCGTTGCTCGAACGTCTCCTGGACACCTGGCTGGACCCGCTGCGGGCCATCGACCCGAACGGGGAACCGCTGGAGGAACTGCTGTCCTACATCCACCGCAAACTGGAGATGAGCCGGGATTTTCCGCGCGAAAGCCGCCTGTTCGCGAACGAGATCATCCGCGGCGCCCCGCATATCCACGAGGTTCTGTCTACGGACCTCAAGGCGCTCGTCGATGAAACCGCCCGCCTGATCCAGCGGTGGATCTCCGACGGTCGCATTGCCGAGATCGATCCGCACCACCTGATCTTCTCGATCTGGTCGCTGACCCAGCATTATGCGGATTTCGACGTTCAGATTCGCGCGGTTCTGGGGCGCGAGGATCCCTTCGACGGCGCTGCCGAGTTCGTCGAAACCCTCTATCGCCGGCTCTTGACGCCGCGGAGCTGATCATTCGCGCGCGGTCAATTCCTGATCCTCGCCCTCGCCTACCGCCAGAACGGTGGTTTCCGGCGTCATGGCGCGGGCGGAGGGCGCTGGCACAAAGGTGGCCTTGTCCTCGGGTTCCACCGGCGCACGGGTGAGGATCCGCGCGAAGGTGAACAGAATGAGCAGGGCGTGGGACACGGCCGAGGTGACGAACAGCCCCTGCCCGCCCAGCGACGACATCGCGAAACCGGCCACCGTCGGACCGGCGATCGACCCCAGCCCGTAGATCATCAGAAGCCCGCCACTGACCTGGATCGCCGTACCTTCGGGCGCGTGGTCGTTGGCATGGGCAATGATGATCGGATACATCGCATAGATCGCCGCGCCAAAGATGCTGGCCAGGGCGAGGTTGACCGCCACCGCCTCGGGCTGCAGCAAAAGGAACGCTAGGTCGGCAGCGATCGCCGCGACACTCACACCGACCAGCACCGCACGTCGATCCATCCGGTCCGACAGCCATCCGATCGGAATCTGCGACACCGCACCGGCCAGGATCGGCAGACTCGCAAACAGCGCGACCGTGGCCACGGCCAGACCCACGCGGTCCGCATAGACCGCGGCCAGCGTTCCGAAGGCGCTGTTGGAGATGCCGACGAAGAACACTCCGAACACCGCGACCGGCGAATTGCGCCAGAGCGCCCTCAGATCGAGGCGCACGCTGACCAGCGGCTTCGGCACCGCTCCGGTGGAAATCGCCGTCGGCACCAGCGCAAGGCAATAGAAGATCGCCGGCAGGACAAAGAACAGAAATCCCCGCGTATCGCCCACTGTCAGCACCAGTTGCCCCGCCGTCGAAGCCCCGAGGTTGACCATGGTGTAAAGGCCAAAGATCCGCCCCCGCGAGGACGGGTCGGCCCGTTCGCTGAGCCAGCTCTCCACGATCATTGCCGCGCCGGCGAAACAGAAACCGGATACCGCGCGCAGGGGAATCCAGGCATAGGGCGTCAGGAAGATGAGCGATGCCAGAACGGCGACGGCGGCAAAGGCCGCCATCACGCCGAACGAGCGGATATGGCCGACGCTGCCGACCAGAGGCGGCGTCATCACGCACCCGGCGACATAGCCCAGGGCCCAGCCGGTGCCCAAAAGGCCCAGCGACGCCGCGCTGAATCCTTCCGCCGTGCCCCGGATCGGCAGAATCAGGCTGTTCATGCCCCCGGCAAAGAGCAGCAACGCCGATCCGAGCAGCAAGGCGCTTACCGGGAACAATTGCCTGATCATGATTGCAATCTCTTGAAAGCGAAACGGGGCGGTCGGTCCGCCCCGCTTATCACGCTCTGTCTTTCGCGCGCCAGTCCCGGCGCGTCGGTTGCGGCGTTACTCCGCCGCCTTGGCCATCGGGTTGTTGGGATGCGTGGTCCAATTGGCGTATTCCGCCTCGACCACCTTGCCGGTGCGCGGATCCACCTCGCCCGGCTGCATGGGCACCATCGAGATGCAGCCTTCGACCGGGCAGACATCGACGCAGAGATTGCAGGCCACGCATTCCTCGTCGATCACTTCGAACACGCGATCCGGCGACATCGAGATCGCCTGATGGCTGGTATCCTCGCAGGCGGCATAGCAGCGGCCGCATTTGATGCACTGATCCTGATCGATTTTCGCCTTGGCCACGTAGTTGAGGTTCAGATATTGCCAGTCGGTGACATTCGGCACGGCACGACCGACGAAATCGGCGACGTTGGCATAGCCTTTCTCGTCCATCCACCGGCTGAGACCCGCACTCAGTTCTTCGACGATGCGGAACCCATAGGTCATCGCCGCGGTGCAGACCTGAACGTTGCCCGCGCCCAGCGACATGAACTCCGCCGCATCGCGCCAGGTGGTCACGCCGCCAATGCCGCTGATCGGCAGCCCATGGGTTTCCGGATCGCGCGCGATTTCGGCCACCATGTTCAGCGCGATCGGCTTGACCGCCGGGCCGCAATAACCGCCATGGCTGCCTTTGCCGTCGATCGACGGTTCCGGGCTGAACGAGTCCAGATTCACTCCGGTGATGGAACTGATCGTGTTGATGAGCGACACCGCGTCCGCGCCGCCGTTCTTGGCCGCCCGCGCCGGAAAACGTATGTCGGTGATGTTCGGGGTCAGTTTGACGATCACCGGGCGGTCATAGTGCTTCTTGCACCAGCGCGTGACCATCTCGATGTATTCCGGCACCTGCCCCACGGCACTGCCCATGCCGCGCTCGCTCATCCCGTGCGGGCAGCCGAAGTTGAGCTCGATGCCGTCGGCTCCGGTTTCGGCCACCCGCGGGAGGATCGCCTTCCATTCCGCTTCTTCGCAGGGCACCATGATCGAGGCGATCAGCGCCCGGTCGGGATAGTCCGCCTTGACCCGAGCCATCTCCTCCAGGTTCACTTCCAGCGGGCGGTCGGTGATGAGTTCGATGTTGTTGAGGCCCAAAAGCCGCCTGTCCGCGCCATAGATCGCGCCATATCTCGGACCGTTCACGTTCACCACGGGCGGGCCTTCGGCGCCCAGCGTCTTCCAGACGACGCCGCCCCAGCCGGCCTCGAAGGCACGGCGCACGTTGTATTCCTTGTCCGTCGGCGGCGCCGAGGCCAGCCAGAACGGATTGGGGCTTTTGATCCCCAGAAATTCGGTTGTCAGATCGGCCATTGGTCCTCCTCCCCGGCTCAGCCGGTTTTTCTGAATATCATCTCGGTCGGACGGATGCGTCCGGCATGCAGGTTGTCGACGTAGTTCGCGAATTTCTCTGGCGCGGTGTCGCCCATCATCAGGTGGATGCCCAAAGGCACGGGACCGTTTTCGGCGGCGCGTGCGAACACCTCTTCGAAAAAGGCGATCGCGAATGCGGTCCGGTCGGTTTCCGCGGCCAGAGTCAGGCCCGCCGCCGCGGCGGCCGCCTTGTAGGTGTCGGGCGAGTCGACAAACGAGGTTTCGGGCACCGTCGCCCAAGGCAGCGGAAAGGCCAAAGGCTCTTGCACCGTGCCGCCCATCACGTCGAACACCGCAAAGGTGCCGCCGTCGGCCAGAACCCGCGAAACCTCGGCAAACAGGCGGTGCTTGTCTTCGATGTTCATGCCGACATGCATCATGACCGCCAGATCGAATTGCCCGTCCGGCACCGGCAACTCCAGCGCGCTGCCAACCAGAAACCTGGTCTTGGATCCAAGCCCGACCAACTCGCTCAACGCGGTGGCGGTCTCCACGAATTCCGGTGTCAGATCGACACCGGTCACATCCGCCCCGTAGCGGTCCGCAACATAGCGCGAGGTGCCGCCGATGCCGCTACCGATATCCAGCACACGGGTCGCGCCGGTCAACGTCAACTGCTCGAACAGATGATCGCTCGCAGCGACGCCGCCGGTGTGAAACTCATCGCCGGCTTTCAGATCGGCCGCCGTGGCGGTTTCGGGATCGACGCCGCTGGCCCGCAGGGCCTCACGCACCCGTTCGGTCAGGGCGCCCGTCGTGTAATGCTCGGCGACTGCGGCTTCTGTGTCTGACATCGGAACACCTCGGCTGAATGGGGGAGACAATATCCCAGCCTATCACGAAACCAGTGCCGCGTGGATGTCCATTGCCGCATCGCGCCCTTCGGCCACCGCGGTCACCGTCAGATCCTCGCCACCCGCGGCACAATCGCCGCCTGCCCAGACCCCCGCGATCGACGTCCGTCCGGCTCCGGTCACAGCGATCTTGTTCCCGTCCAGTTTCAACCCTTCCGGCGCGCCGTCCAGGGTCTGGCCGATGGCCTTGAGCACCTGATCCGCCGGCAGGCGCACGGTCTCACCGGTTCCGGTCAGTTTGCCGTCCTTGCTGGTCGTGTATTCCAGCTCGATCTCGCGCACCGCACCCTCTCCGTGCATTGCGACGGGCTGGACGTTGCACATGATCTTGACGCCGTTCGAGGTTGCCAGATCTTGTTCGTACCGGCTGGCCCCCATCGCATCGCGGCCGCGGCGATAGGCGATGGTGACATGCTCGGAGCCCAGCAGTTTGGACTTGATCGAAGCGTCGATCGCCGTCATCCCGCCGCCGATGATCACCACATTGCGCCCGACGGGCAGTTTCGTCAGATCGTCGGCCTGACGCACCTCGGCGATGAAATCGACGGCGTTCCGGACGCCTTCGGTATCGACTCCCTGGGCGCGCAGGGCGTTCACCCCGGCAAGGCCGATGGACAGAAACACCGCATCATAGTTTTCCAGCAGGCCATCCAGCGAGATGGTGTCGCCAAGAACGGATCCGGTTTCGATGGCGATGCCGCCGATCTGCAGCAGCCAGTCAACCTCGGCCTGTGCAAAGTTGTTCGTCGTCTTGTAGGCGGCGATGCCGTATTCGTTCAGACCACCCGGTTTCGGCCTGGATTCGTGGATCACCACATCATGGCCCAGCATCGCCAGACGATGAGCGCAGGCCAACCCGGCCGGCCCGGCGCCGACCACGGCGACGGTCTTGCCAGTCGGCGAAGCCCGGACATAGGGATGGTCGCCGGCCAGCATCATGCTGTCGGTGGCATAGCGTTGCAGACGCCCGATTTCGACCGGCTTGCCCTCGGCCGCCTCGCGCACGCAGGCTTCCTCGCACAGGGTTTCGGTCGGACAGACCCGCGCGCACATGCCACCCAGGATGTTCTGGTCAAAGATCGTCCTGGCCGCCGCTTCGGGCTGTCCGGCCTGAATCTGGCGGATGAACAGCGGAATATCGATATCGGTCGGGCAGGCCGTGACGCAGGGCGCGTCATAGCAGAAATAGCAGCGATCCGCGGCCACCGCCGCCTCGTGCGGCGCGAAAGGCGGATGCAGATCCGAGAAATTCGAGGTCAGCTCTTCGCTGGAAAGCCGCCCGGCGACAATGCCGGGTGCCATCTGGCCCTGTGCCATCGCTCTACTCCCTGTAGATATGTTTGTTCTTGAGCCCAGATTGCCACAAAGAAAAATTTTATCAATTGGTAAAATTTGCCAATTGGTCAAAAAACACCGGAATCGGACCGAACATCAGCGAACCAAGTCAAATTCCCAAAAAATTGGGCGATGACAGGGTCAGATCATTTCGGTCAGATGACCTGACTTGATCCAGACCCGTGCCCCTGCGGCCCCCGCAGTTGCCTTGAGCACCGACCCGGGCGGCAGGCGCAGCCAGTCCCATGTCGAGAACGCCTCGCCAGCTTCGGTGAAACCGCCCTCGATCACGAACAACTCGATACCCCCTGCGGCGTCCAGTTCGATCTCTGCGCCCGGCGCCCAGGCTGCCACGCGAACATCCTCACGCGCATCCGAAAACAGCGCGACATCCCCGGCGCCATCGATCGAGCGGCGTATCTCGGTCCGGTCTTCGGGGTCGAACTGGTGCAGCTTGACCAGGATCGTCGCACCATCCTGCGCCGAAGGAGTATGCGACGAGGTCGGCGGATTGCGGACATAGCTGCCAACCGGAAAATCGCCGGTTTCGTCCTGAAACACCCCATCGAGAACCAGAAATTCCTCACCACCGTCATGCGTGTGGGCGGCAAAGGCGCTGCCCGGAGCAAAGCGGACGATGGTGGTGGCGCGCGCGACCTCGCCGCCGATGCGGTCGAGCATCTTTCGCTCGACACCCGCGGCGGGCGATTTCACCCAATCGGTGTCCGCAAAATGCACGGCCGCACGTTGCGAGAAATCGGCATTGATCCTCATCTGTCCTCTCCCGATCCGTGATGCGGCACAAGGTGGCGTCCCGGTTTGCGGAATCCAAGGTGCTCACATGATCGTGCGCCGCGGGCTGTCATCAAGTCAAAGTGGTTTTCACCCGCCACGCCACCCCATATAAGCGACGGGATCGACCGGCCCCGCGCCGCGCGGGCGCGCCACGGAGAAACGCGATGCAGCAGAACCCGCACGCGACGTTCAACGTCATGATCGTCGCGCAGAACAACCGCCTGCAATACGAAGCGGTGCTGTTCGCCGCGTCGCTGCGCCACTCCGCACCCGATTTCAGGGGCCGCCTGTTTGTCGCGATGCCCCGAAACGGACCCCGGTGGAAAAGCGACCCGACGATCAAGACCCCGGAAATCCTCGCTGCGCTGGACCACCTCGGCGCCGAGATCCTGCCCTTTGAAAACCATGTGTTTGGTGAAAGCTACCCATATGGCAACAAGATCGAAGCCCTGCTTTCTCTGCCAAAGGGCGAACCGTTTGTCTTCTTCGATACCGACACGCTGATCATCGGCGATCTGAATTCGGTGCCCTTCGATTTCGACCGCCCCTCCGCCTCGTTGCGGGTCGAGGGCACCTGGCCCCGCCCCACGCTTTACGGCCCCGGCATCGACGGAATCTGGCGCGCCTTGTACCAGCGGTTCGGGCTGGATTTCGAAAGCGCCGTGGATGCCAGCCAACCGGTGGATTACTGGCGGCGCTACCCGTACTACAATGCCGGTTTCTTCTATCATGCCTGCCCGCACACGTTCGGGCAGCGATTCCTCGACTTCGCGCAAACCATCCGGGACGGCGAAATACCGGAATTGATCGGGCAGAACCTGAACCCCTGGCTGGATCAGGTCGCCCTTCCTTTGGTCATCCATTCCCTGGGCGGCGGCCGCGATGCCTTGCCGCAGGGCCTGCTGGATGGGTCGGTCAGTTGTCACTACCGCCTGTTTCCCCTGCTCTACGCCCGCGAAAGCGACCGCGTCATCGAGGTTCTCGAGGCGGCCTCCGCCCACAACAAGATCAAGAAGGCCCTCAAACCCTATGACCCGATCAAGAAGTTGGTCTTTCAGGGCAAAGGGGCCAAGGTACGCGCCCTGTTCGACCAAGACGATCTGCCGGCCCGCGAACAGGTGATCCGCAAGCGGATCAAGGACAGGGGGCTCTGGTTGCGTTGAGTGCTTGCGCAGCCGGAAAACCGGCCCGCATCGTCGATGAGTGCAGGCGACGCGTTGTGCCGGCCCCGGCAATCGCCTAGAGATTCGCCAGGCGCATTTCAAACGGAGACAATCGACATGACCGACGGCCCCACCTACGGCTTCGACACATTGCAGATCCATGCGGGCGCGCGCCCCGATCCGGCGACCGGCGCACGGCAGACGCCGATCTATCAGACCACGGCCTATGTGTTCCGCGACGCCGATCATGCGGCCGCCCTCTTCAATCTTCAGGAGGTGGGGTACATCTATTCGCGCCTGACCAACCCGACCGTATCGGTCCTGCAGGAGCGCATCGCCACCCTTGAGGGCGGCGTCGGCGCGATCTGCTGTTCGTCGGGCCACGCGGCGCAGATCATGGCGCTGTTTCCGCTGATGGGTCCGGGATGCAACGTGGTGGCCTCGACCCGACTCTACGGCGGCACCGTCACCCAGTTCAGCCAGACCATCAAGCGTTTCGGCTGGTCGGCGAAATTCGTCGATACCGACGATCTGGATGCGGTCAAGGCCGCCATCGACGACGACACGCGCGCGATCTTCTGCGAATCCATCGCCAACCCGGGCGGGTACGTGACCGACATCCGCGCCCTGGCCGATGTGGCCGACAGCGCGGGAGTCCCGCTGATCGTCGACAACACCTCGGCCACGCCCTACCTCTGCCGTCCCATCGAGCACGGCGCGACGCTGGTGGTGCATTCGACAACCAAATATCTGACCGGCAACGGCACCGTCACCGGCGGCGCGATCGTGGATTCGGGCAAGTTCGACTGGTCCGCCAGTGACAAGTTCCCGTCGCTCACTACCTCGGAACCGGCCTATCACGGGCTCAAGTTTCACGAAACCTTCGGCCCGCTGGCCTTTACCTTTCACGGCATCGCCGTGGGTCTGCGCGATCTCGGCATGACCATGAACCCGCAAGCGGCGCATTACACGCTGCTGGGGATTGAAACCCTGTCGCTGCGGATGCAGCGCCACGTGGAGAACGCGGTAAAGGTCGCCACCTGGCTCGAATCCGATCCGCGGGTCGACTACGTCACCTATGCGGGTCTGCCCTCCTCGCCCTATGCCGACCGGGTCAAGAAGCTTTATCCCAAGGGCGCGGGGGCGCTGTTCACCTTCGCGGTCAAGGGCGGGTATGACGCCTGCGTCAAGCTGGTCAACGCGCTGGAGATCTTCAGCCATGTGGCCAATCTGGGCGACACACGCTCGCTGATCATCCACTCGGCTTCGACGACGCACCGCCAGTTGACGCCGGAACAGCAGGAAGCCGCAGGCGCCAGCCCGAACGTGGTGCGCCTGTCCATCGGCATCGAGGATGCGGACGACCTGATCGCGGATCTGGATCAGGCGCTGAGCAAGGCGACCGCCTGAACCAGGCTGACAATCCGGTATGGTCACGCATCGCACAAACACGCTGGGGCAACCCGTCGGAGAACCGGTCACGACCGGTTTTCCACGCCCCCGCCCGCCCCGCAGCGCGATGCCGGGGCGGTTTTGCTCGGTCGTGTCGCTGGATATTTATGCCCACGGTCCGGTTCTCTACCGTGCCTATGCCCGCGACAGCGACGGACGCAACTGGACCTACCTGCCCTACGGACCATTTGCGGACGAGGCGTCCTTTCTTGAGTGGATGGAACGGACCTGCCGCGGCGACGATCCGCTGTTTCACGCCATTCTTGATGCCAGCGGCATTCCGCAGGGCGTCGCCAGCTATCTGCGCATCGAGCCCGATACGGGATGCATCGAGGTCGGGCACATCCACTATTCGCCGCTGCTGCAACGCCACCCGGAGGCGACCGAGGCGATGTATCTGATGATGCGGCGCGTGTTCGACGAGCTGGGCTACCGACGCTACGAATGGAAATGCGATGCCTTGAATGCGGCGTCGTGCAGAGCCGCCGAACGGCTTGGCTTTGCCTACGAAGGGACGTTCCGGCAGGCCACGCATTACAAGGGGCGCAACCGGGACACGGCCTGGTTCGCGATCATCGACAAGGACTGGCCGCGTATCCGCCAGGCATTCGAGACGTGGCTTGCGCCCGAAAACTTCGACGCAGCGGGCCAACAGAGGCGTCCTCTGATGGCCCGACAGGACCGCTGACCGCTACTCGGCGATCTCGAAAACCATCGACACCGATGCCTCGACCGCGATCTCGCCTGCTGCGACCGGTACGGCGCCGGCATCCGCCATGGCCATCTCCGACATACGCATCACCGGTCGCCCGACGCCGCCATGCTCGTTGATCGAGACGATCCCGCCCAGCGTGATCCCGGCCGCGTCGGCCAGTTGCCCGGCCTTTTCCATGGCATCCGCAACGGCCATGGCCCGCGCCTGCGCCTGCAGCGGTTTCGGCTCCTGCAGACCGAAGCTGAGGCCGCCGAAATCATTGGCGCCGTCTTGAATGACCGCGTCCAGAACGCTCCCCAGCTTGTCGAGATCCCGCACGCGCACGATGACCCGGTTCGACGCGACAAAACCGGTGATCCGCGGCGCTTCGCCGCTCTGACCGTGCCGGCCGGCCCAGACCGGCGACAGCGTCAGGTCTCGGGTCTGAACGTCGCGCGCTTCGATCCCCATCGCTTCCAGGCGCGCCAGAACCAGTGTCACCGCATCCGATGTCGCCTTCATGGCCGCCACGGCTTCGACATCTTCGTTCGTGACCCCCAGCGTGATGGTCGCCATGTCCGGCGCCGCCTCGACCGTGCCGGTCCCGTTGACCGTGATGCGTCCTTCATCCGCCTGCGCCGGACCGGCTGCCGCGGCGATCAGAACTGCAATAAGAAAAGCCAATGTCTTCAAGTTTCTCTCTCCCGTAGTTGCAGTTTCCAAGATGGGTGCGCGGGGGTTTGCCGGACAAGAGGCGATTTGGTTCTGTCCTTTCCCTCGGCGGTATCCTGCTCTAATCTCTGCGCG
This sequence comes from Ruegeria sp. BHSB196, assembly GCF_059613135.1. Lineage (NCBI taxonomy): Bacteria > Pseudomonadati > Pseudomonadota > Alphaproteobacteria > Rhodobacterales > Roseobacteraceae > Ruegeria > Ruegeria sp. BHSB196. The sequence goes on along the minus strand of NZ_JBXWRY010000030.1, from coordinate 16,161 downwards.
CGGACGTGGGGGCAACCGCACAAGACGCGACGAATACGGTAAGATCCGGCCATGAAACCCGCCTTTGCATTGATGTTGTCGGCCGACAGAATCGCCCTGCTGTACAGGGCCGATCAAGGCTGGTTGCGCGTCGGAGAGTTCGAGACTGGAAACCCCGACCCCGAGCGCGCGGCAGAGCGGCTGCGCAAGCGCGCTGCGTTGTTGAACGAAGATTTGCGCTGCAAGCTGGTGATCCCCAACGATCAGATCCGCTGCCTGCGGGTCGAAACCGGCATCCTGCCGGAATCGGACAGAAAGGCCCTGGTCGAAGCGGAACTGATGGCGGCAACGCCCTGCGAGCTTTCGGACCTGGTCTATGACACCGTGAACGACGGGGCCGTGACCTATGTCGCCGCCGTGACCAAGCTGACGCTCCGCGAAGCCGAATCCTTCGCCACCCAGCATGGCTTTGCCCCGCTGATCCTCGTGGCGGCGCCCGATCCGGACGACTATCCGACCGAGCCCTTCTTTGGTCTTGCGGCGTCCGCCGCGCTCGCCGAGGGCGAGTACCCCGAACCGGACTCGGCGGCGACGGCCATCGTCGGCGATGCGGTCGTCGCGGAGCCGGAGGACGACTCCATCGCCGCGGACTCTGCAGCAGAAAGCGACGCGCCGGCGGTCGATCTGCCATCCGAGTCCCCGATCGGGAATGAAACGCAGGAAATTGTCGAGGATGAAGCCCCATCCGGCGACACGGCGGCGCTCAGCTTTGCCTCCCGCAGGCGGCCGACTCTGGCGGCGGCCGAAGCGGAGCAGGAGGACGAACCGACCGAGCCCGACGGCCGCCCCGAGGTCGAAAGGCCCGAACCTTCGGTCGCGCGCCCCGAGCAATTGATGGAGGCGACCGCGCCCGTCGCAACCGAGAAGGCGACGGATGTGGCTGAGGCCGAGGCCACGACCGACGAGGTCAAGGAAGTCCCCTACCCGGTTTCGGAGGTCGAAGCGCCTTTGGTCGCGCCTTCGGAGGAACGGGCCGATCCCGAACCGAGCGCCACCGAGGGGGATGATCCACCCCCCCGGGCCGTCTTTCGCGCGCCCCGGTCCGAGCCCGAACGCGCACCCGAACACCGCGAGCCGGAACCACCCGTCATTCATGCAATCGCGGAACCGGCCCCGTCCGACGCATTTTTGCCACCTGGATCGCCGAACGACGGGCCGCTGGACGAGGCCGAGCGCCTGACGATCTTTGGTGCGCGCCAGCGCCGCCGAAGCCTCCCTCCGTATCTGCTGCCTGCCCTGGCCGCATCGGCCGCCGCGGCGGCGGCCCTGGCGGGGTGGATGCTGATCTCGCCCGGCTCGCAACCGCAAGAGCCGTCCGCGGAGCACGCGGAGCTCAACGAGGAAGCCGAGGACATCGCCGCGATTGGACTGGACGAGGCGACGTCCGCGCCCGCCGGTGACGCCCTGCCCGACACCGCGGGTTCGCCCTTGCTGTCGGTGACGGACAATGCGGTGCTGGATGCCCTGCGCGTCGAGCCGCAGACCGTTGATCCACTGCAGGACGATGCCGGCGGAGACGAGGCGTTGTATGCCGCCACAGGTATCTGGAGCAACGATCCGCAGGCGCCGCAGGATCCCGAAGTCGACAGCTCGCTGGACGATCTCTATGTCGCCTCGATAGACCGGTCAGACCTGTCTCAGGACGCGGTCGCCCTGCCCGCCGTGTCCTCGGTGGAGACCGACGAGCCTGTGGGCCAGGCCAGCCTGCCGGGCACGGCCGGAGCCACGTTCGACCTCGACGACCGGGGCCTCGTCGCCGCGACCACGGACGGGGCGCTCAATCCCGACGGTGTGCTGGTCTATCTCGGCCGCCCCCCGGTCGTTCCACCCGAAACACCCGTGCGCAGCGAAGCCGAACCGGAAAGCGACGAGGCGGCCGAGCGGCTGGCGGCTTTCAGACCCAGATTGCGCCCCGAGAAGCTGGTTGAACAGACCGAACGCCTTCAGCTTGGCGGACGCTCGCGCGAGGAACTGGCGGGGCTTCGCCCCAAATTGCGGCCCGACACCCTGCAGCCGCCTGAGGAAGTCGATGACGCCCCGACAGCCCTGGCCGTCGTCGTCACGCTCAGACCAAGGCCGCGCCCGGATGGGCTGGCGCCCCGGACCACCGCACCGGCGACGACTCCGGCAGCCGCTTCGGCACCCGTCGCCAGCGCACCCCAGGCCGACCCGGCGGATGAAGCCGGCAGCTTCGTGGCGCGCACGGTGACGCCCAGGATCCCTTCGGCCGCTTCGGTCGCCCGTCAGGCCACGATCGACAACGCGATCAATCTGCGGCGGCTCAATCTCATCGGCGTCTACGGAACACCGGCCAATCGCCGCGCCTTGGTGCGCCTGCCAAGCGGGCGCTACAAAAAGGTCAAGGTCGGCGACAGGGTGGACGGCGGCAAGATCGTGGCGATTGGCGACAGCGAGTTGCGCTATCAGAAGGGCGGTCGCAACCTGACGCTGAAAATGCCCAAGAGCTGACGCCGCCGAAAACGCCAGACGCAAAAAAGCGCCGCGCGAGGGAAGCGCGGCGCTTTTCGGTCCCGGGCCGGTTGATCCGGCCCGGCCTCCCCTGTCCGGTCAGCTGGCGGCCTTGATCTCGCCGCTTTCGATCTGCTCGCGCTCGATGGATTCGAACAGCGCCTTGAAGTTGCCCTCGCCGAAACCGTCGTCGCCCTTGCGCTGGATGAACTCGAAGAAGATCGGGCCGATCACGGTTTTCGAGAAGATCTGAAGCAGGATCTTGGTCTCGCCACCGTCAACCACGCCCTCGCCGTCGATCAGAATGCCATGCTTCATCATCCGGTCCTTGGGCTCGTCATGGCCTTTCACGCGGTCATAGGACATGTCGTAATAGGTCTCGTTCGGGCCGGGCATGAACTTCAGACCCTTTTCGGCAATCGCATCGGTCGAGGCATAGATGTCCTCGGTCCCGACCGCGATATGCTGGATGCCTTCTCCGTTGTACTTCTTGAGGTAGGACACGATCTGGCCGGTCTCGCCCCGGTCCTCGTTGATCGGGATGCGGATGCGGCCGCAGGGCGAGGTCAGCGCCCGGCTGAAGAGGCCGGTATATTTGCCCTGGATGTCGAAGAAGCGGATTTCGCGGAAGTTAAACAGATCTTCGTAGAACTTGAACCACTTGTCCATGTTGCCCTTGTAGACGTTGTGGGTCAGGTGATCGAGGTAATAGAAACCGACACCGCGCGGCTTGGACTGTTTCAGCCACTCGAACTCCTCGTTGTAGGGCGAGGTGTCATAGTACTGGTCGATGAAATAGATCAGCGATCCGCCGATGCCCTTGATCGCCGGCACGTCCATGGTCTTGTCGGCGGCGTCATAGGGCTGGGCCCCTTTCGACACGGTGTGCTCATAGGCTTTTTGCGCATCGACCACGCGCCAGCCCATCGACGGGGCGCAGGGGCCGTGTTCTTCCACGAATTTCGCGGCAAAGCTGTCGGGATCGGCGTTCAGGATGTAGGTGATGTCGCCCTGCTGCCACAGCTCGACCGCCGGCTTCTGCTTGTGCCGGGCAACCATTTCGAAACCCATCTTGGCGAAAATGTCGCGCAGTTCCTGCGGCTCGGGATGGGCGAATTCGACAAATTCGAACCCGTCGGTGCCGGCGGGGTTCTCGTCGCTGATCACGGATTTCGGGGCGTTGTGGGGGAACGGACCCATGGCGCGTCTCCTTGAATTGGGGGTTGAAGGATTTCCTGAGTCGAGAATACGCCTTATCTCATGCTGATTTTGCGCGTTGTTTTGCTGTTGGCGCCATTTACACGCGCGTTTTCCGCACTAGAATCGATGAAAACGGGAATTAGCCGCACATGCTGGACGCCACGGACACCAAGCTTCTCGCCGCGCTTCAAAAGGACGCGCATCTGACATCGCATCAGCTGGGGGAAATGCTGCACCTGTCGCCCAGCCAGGCCGGACGACGGCGGCAGCGGCTGGAGGCCGATGGATACATCACCGGCTATGCGGCGCGGCTCGATCCGCTCAAGCTGGGCTTGCACGTGCAGGGCTTCATCCAGGTGCATCTGGGCACGCATGGACCCGAACAATCGGCAAGTTTCGCGCGCATGGTCAATGCCCGGCCCGAGATCACCAGCGCGTGGACGATGACCGGAGAGGCGGATTATCTCCTACACGTCTATTGCGACGATCTACCCGCGCTCAACCGCTTGCTTCACGAGGTGATCCTGCCGCATCCTGCGGTGGCGCGCGTGCAAAGCCAGATCGTGATGGACCAGCTCAAACGCGACGCCCCCTTGCCGACCTGACCTCCTGAAAGGACGAGAATGGAAAACTTCCTCTACCAGGCCACGATCTATCTGGCGGCCGCCGTGATCGCGGTTCCCCTGTCGGCGCGGCTGGGTCTGGGTTCGGTCCTTGGGTATCTGGCCGCGGGCATTGCGATCGGTCCGGTTCTGGGTCTCGTCGGCGCGGAAACCGAGAGCCTGCAGCATGTCGCCGAGTTCGGCGTGGTGATGATGCTGTTCCTGATCGGGCTGGAGCTCGATCCCCGCGCGCTGTGGAACATGCGCGACAAGCTGCTGGGGTTGGGCGGTTTGCAGATCGGCGTTTCGACACTGGCCATCGCCGTCGTCGCAATGATCACCGGGCAAGCCTGGACGGTTGCGCTGGCGGTCGGGCTCACGCTGGCGCTTTCCTCGACGGCGATCGTGCTGCAAACGCTCTCGGAAAAGGGATTGATGCAGACCAATGGCGGGCGCGCGACCTTTTCCGTTCTGCTGACGCAGGACATCGCGGTGATTCCCATTCTCGCCCTGCTCCCGTTGCTTGCCCTGAGTCCGGTGGCCCGAATTCAGGAGGACGGGTCGATCTCGCGCGGCGGTGTGGACTCCGGGCATCACGAGGCCCTGTCCCTCGTGGATGGTCTGCCCGGGTGGGCCGTGACCCTCGTCACCATCGGCGCGGTTGCCTTCGTGGTTCTGGCCGGGATCTATCTGACCCGGCCGCTGTTCCGCTTCATCCACACCACGCGCCTGCGCGAGATGTATACCGCGCTGGCCTTGATGATCGTGGTGGGAATCTCGTTCCTGATGATGCTAGTGGGCCTTTCGCCGGCGCTGGGCGCCTTCCTTGCCGGCGTGGTTCTGGCCAACTCCGAGTTCCGGCACGAAATGGAAAGCGACCTTGAACCCTTCAAGGGCCTATTGCTGGGGCTTTTCTTCATCACCGTTGGGGCTGGTATCGACGTAAACTATTTCTTCCGCGACCCGCTGGACCTGATCGGCCTGGCCCTGCTGCTGATCCTGGCCAAGGGTATCATCCTCTATGTCGTGGGTCGCGCGTTCAAGCTGGTCGGGCGCGACCAATGGTTGTTCACGCTCGGGCTGGCCCAGGCCGGCGAATTCGGCTTCGTGCTGCTGGCGTTTTCCACCAAACAGAACGTCATACCGCCTGAACTGTCCCAGAAACTGCTGATGATCATCGCGCTGACCATGCTGATCACGCCGTTGCTGTTCATCGTGTACGACATCCTGTCCCGCAACATGGGCGACAAGGGTCCGGCGCCCGAGCCCGACAAGATCGACGAAGCCGGCCCGGTGATCATCGCCGGGATCGGCCGGTTCGGGCAGATCGTCAACCGGCTGGTGCGCGCCAGCGGTTTCAAGACGATCGTGCTGGACCACAATATCGAAACGGTCCAGCTCATGCGCCGCTTTGGCGTAAAGGGCTTTCTCGGCGATCCGACAAGGCCGGAGTTGCTGCGGGCGGCGGGTCTCGGCAAGGCGCAGGTTCTCGTCGCGGCGATGGACGATCCAAAGATGGTGACACGGCTGGTCACATATGCCCGGCGCCAGCGTCCCGACCTGCACATCATCGCGCGGGCGCATGACCGCAACCACGTATATGAACTCTACCAGGCAGGCGCGGACGACATCGTGCGGGAAATGTTCGATGGCGCCCTGCGCGCGGGCCGCTACGTGCTCGAAAATGTGGGGCTGAGCGAATACGAAGCGTCACAGGCGGAAAAGACGTTCTATCACCACGACCGCAAGACGATCCGCGACCTGGCCGAACTCTGGGTGCCCGGAATGCCGACGGCGGAGAACAAGAAATACATCGAACGCGCCCAGATGCTGGAGAAGGATCTGGAAACCGCGCTTCTGGAACTGGCCGAGGAACACGCCAAGAAATCGGCCTGACCCGCCCGCAGGAACGGCGGATTTCGCACCTATCCGTCCGAAACGCCCGCCTCGGCAAAGGTCGCCATGCCGGAATGGCAGGCGAGCGCGCCTTTAAGGACGTTGATCGCCAGGGCAGCGCCCGAACCTTCGCCCAGGCGCAGGCCCAGCGCCAGCAGCGGCACCTTGTTCAGCCGCTCAAGTATCGCCCCATGGGCGGCCTCGGCGCTCTGATGTCCGGCGATGCAGTGATCGAGCGTTCCCGGGACGGCCCGTTCCAGACAGGCCGCCGCAGCCGAACAGATGAATCCGTCGAGCAATACCGGTATGCGCAGCATCCGCGCCGCGGCGATGGCGCCCGCCATGGCGGCAATCTCGCGCCCACCGAAGCAGCGCAGAAGTTCCAGCCCATCGCTCGCGTCGCCATGTAGCGCAACGCCCTCGGCAACCACCCGCGTCTTGTTGGCCAGACCGGCATCATCGACCCCGGTTCCGCGCCCGGTCCAATCGGCGGCCTCGCCGCCGAACAGCGCGCAGGCGATCGCCGCGGCCGGGGTGGTGTTTCCGATCCCCATTTCCCCGACCACCAGAAGATCGGCCCCCGCATCGACCGCCTGCCAGCCGGTGCGCAAGGCGGCAAAGAACTCCTGCTCATCCATGGCCGGGCCTTTGGTGAAATCCCCCGTCGGCCGCTCCAGTTCCAGCGCGTGCACGTCCATCTTCGCGCCGGCGGCTTTCGCCAACTGGTTGATCGCCGCGCCCCCATGCTGGAAGTTCAACACCATCTGCGCGGTCACATCCGGCGGAAAGGCCGATACCCCCTGCGCCGCTACCCCATGATTGCCTGCAAACACGATGACTTGCGGCGCCGCGACCGACGGCCGGGTTTGGCCACGCCAGCCCGCGTACCAGATCGCCAGATCCTCCAGCCGGCCCAGCGCCCCCGGCGGCTTGGTCAGCTGCCCGTTCCGGTCCTGCGCGGCTTGAATGGCCTCGGCATCGGGGGCCGGCGCATCGGCAAGCAAGGCGCGGAACGTGGTCAGGTCGGTCAGGTCGGGCAGCATGAAAAGCCTCGTTGCATCGGAGTGGTCCTGCGTGTTTAACCAATGCGGTCCACGCCACAAGACCCGGAAAGGCTTGCGAGTGCACAAAAACGACACACGCCCCATTTCGCCATGGGATGTCGCCCTGGCGCTGATGCTGCTGACGCGCCTGCCTCTGCCCCGTTTGCCGGAACGGGTGTTCGCCCGCCAGGCGCAGGCGGTCTGGGCGTTTCCGCTGGCCGGGCTTGTGCTGGGTGCGCTGGCCTGTGCGCTGGGCATGGTCGTCCTGGCCACCGGCCTGCCGCCCTGGATCGGAGCCGCCGTGATCGTCACCGTCCTGATCGTCGGAACCGGCGCCATGCACGAAGACGGGCTGGCCGACACGGCTGACGGGTTGTGGGGCGGCTTCACGCCGCAGCACCGCCTGGACATCATGAAGGACAGCCACATCGGCACCTATGGCGTTCTGGCGCTGATCCTGTCCCAGGTTCTCCGGATCGCCGCAATCGCGGCCCTCGCCGCGGGGGGCGCCCTGTGGTCGGTCCTCGCAGCGGCGATCTGGTCGCGCGCGCTGATGCCCGTGACGATGGCCGCGCTCCCGAATGCGCGGGTCGAAGGGTTGAGTCATCGCGTCGGACGCCCCCCGGCGACGGCGGTTCTGATGGGACTGGCGCTGGCGCTGGGGCTCGGGGTTCTGATTGCCGGACCTGCGATGATCCCTGCGGCGCTTGCTTCAAGCCTGGTGGCGCTGGGTCTGGGATGGACCGCAAAGGTCAAGATCGGCGGCCAGACGGGGGACGTACTGGGCGCGACCCAGTCGCTGGGCGAGATCGCGTTTCTGGTGACGCTTCTGGCCTGGCTTTGACAGTCTCCGCGCACCGCGCCTCCCGGCAAAAAGCGCGGTCGGGTCTGCACAACCAGGCGGTAATCATGGGAATGGCCGCCCCAAAGCGGAGCGGCCATGCTCGGATTCAGCGGCGTATCAAGCCGCGCGTGAGGTCAGAACCTCATCCACCTGCTTGGCGGCCGAGATCTCGTCACCGCCGGAAACCGCGGCCACTTCGCGGGTCAGCCGCTCCAACGCGGCTTCGTACAGCTGCCGTTCGGAGTAGCTCTGCTCGCGCTGATCGTCGGTGCGGTGCAGGTCGCGAACCACCTCGGCGATCGAGATCAGATCACCGGAGTTTATCTTTTGCTCGTATTCCTGCGCCCGGCGCGACCACATGGCGCGCTTGACCTTGGCCTTGCCCTTGAGCGTCTTCATCGCCTGATTGATCACGTCGGGCGAACTGAGCGAACGCAGGCCGGATTCGGTGGCCTTGTTGGTCGGCACACGCAGCGTCATCTTGTCCTTTTCAAAGGAAATCACGAACAGCTCGAGCGTGAACCCGGCAACTTCCTGCTCTTCGATCGAGATGATCTGGCCGACGCCATGCGCCGGGTAAACCACATAGTCGTTGGGGCGGAATTCGAGCTTTTTCGATTTGGTCATTCACGTCTTTCCTTACCTGCTGACTGGTCTGCGGGCGACAAAAAGCCACGTGTCGGGACTGGAGTCGGCCCCGGCAGGTGGCGTCGATGTCACTGGTTCAAAACTCCAAAGCAAGCATACTTAAGGAGCACATCCCGGTCTCTGTCTTCATATGGTCAGCAAGTATACCATAAAAAAACGGCGACCGGAAGCTGACGCGGCGTAAGCGGTTTGCAACAGACTGTTTTCCAAGGCACCGGGGATTGCGGACGGCATTCGGCCGCCCCGAATCGCCTAGCCGCCCTCGCCGGGCGCTTCGGAGAAGTATTTCTCCATCTTGCCTTCTTCGCCGTCACGGTCTTCGGCCCCCGGCAAAGGATCTTTCTTGGTCACGATCACCGGCCACTGTTCAGCATATTTGCGGTTGAACTCGACCCATTGTTCCATCCCCGGTTCGGTGTCCGGGCGGATCGCGTCGGCCGGGCATTCCGGTTCGCACACGCCGCAGTCGATGCACTCGTCGGGATGGATGACCAGCGCGTTTTCGCCCTCGTAGAAACAGTCCACCGGGCAAACCTCGACACAGTCGGTGTATTTGCAGGCGATGCAGTTCTCGGTGACAACGTAGGTCATGGTCGGATTCCCGTGTTCGCTTTGGGCGTTTAGCTAATTCAGACTTGGCCGGGCTTCAAGGGAGGATCACCCCCTGCCCGGTCGAGAAAGATCAAGTGCCCGCCGATCCTTCTTGGACGGGCGACCTTTTCCCTCGAATTTCGGGTTTCCAGGGCCAGCGTCCTCGGGTTCCGAAAGATCTGCATAGAGCGTCTGCGCCTCGGCTGCGGGTCCGCGCCGCTCGCCCAGCGCCCGGATGCGGACCACCCGTATCCTGCGCCCCTGGGAAAACGTCAAAACGTCGCCGGGTCCGACCGAATGCGCAGGTTTGAGCGTTCTGTTGCCATTCACGCGCACATGGCCGCCGCTCACCTGTTTGGCGGCCAGACTGCGGGTCTTGAAGAAGCGCGCGTGCCAGAGCCACTTGTCGATCCTCAGCCTGGCCTGCGCATCGCTCATCCGGGGTCAGTCGCCTTCCTTCAACGCCATCAGCGCGGCAAAGGGATTGTCGGGATCGATGGGCTTTTCCTTTTTCGGCGGCCGCGCGGTAAAGGTCTTGGTGCCCTGCTGAGGCTTGCCGCCCTTCTTGCCCTGCGGCTTGCCGCGCGGTTTGCCCTTGCCCTGCCCCTGGCTCCTTTCGCGGCGCGGGCCGCGATTGGGCTGGCGTTGGCGGCCCCAGGTGAAGGTGTAGAAGACTTCCATCTCGGGCTCATCCGATTCCGGCGTTTCCACCTGTTCACCGGCCGGTTCGGCGGCATCGGTGTCGGCCAGGGTTTGTTCCTCGCCGTCAGGCTGGCCGGCCGCGGCTTCGGCTTCAGAATCCGCCGCAGACGTTTCGATGCCGCCAGCGGCATCGGCAGCGTCGGTGGGTTGCTCCGCGGACGGCTCTTTATCCCCCGCCTCGGACGTGTCGGTGCCGCGTTCCTGCGATGCGGACGTGTCCGGCGCGGCCCGCACCTTGACCCGCTCACCGCGTTCGGCGTTGTATCCCAGCCCCTGCATCAGGTCCGCGAACTGTTCCAGCGTCATCCCCGTGATCGACAGCATGTCGGGTTTGGCCTCGAACCCGCCGCGGCTGTCCTCGGCACGCAGCATGTCGGCAAGCCGTTCCAGCATGTCGATCCGAATGGACCGCGTGCCGGCGGCGCGATAGCCACACATCGTGTCATAGCCCTTGGGTGCATCCGCCACGGTCGGAACCGTGACCAGACCCGGCGGCGGCGCTTCGGGAAAATCCTGCAACCCACCGGCCAGCGCCCAGAGCACCAGTCGCAGACGTGTGGGCGCGGGTTTCAGCAGGAGCGGCATGAAGATGGTGAACTGTCCGAACCGGATGCCGTGCTTGCGCAGGGCGCCGCGCGCCTCCTGGTCCAGTTCCTTGACCTCCTGCGCCACTTGCGACCGCGGCAGGATGCCCATCGCCTCGACCATGCGGAAGGCGAACCCGCGGGCAAGCCCGCTCAACTCCTCGTCGCGCTGCAAGGTCAGCAGAGGCTCGAACAGCGCCGCAATCTTGCGATCGATGAAATGCTGTAGCCGGCGCTGAACCTTTTGCTCCACATCCGGACCGGCCGCATCGTCCACAAACACCTCTACCACCGGCTTGAGCGGTTCCGCGCCGGCGACCAGCTTGCCCACGGCGTATTCGCCCCACATCAGCCCGCCCTGGTCGGTGAAGTCGATCTCGGTATCCGGCGCGTTGTAGAACCGGTCTGCGCGCAGATGGAATTGCGGAGCCAGCGCCTGCACAGAGGCCGATTTCAGCGCCTTCGCCTCGGCCCCTTGCGCGCTCTTGTCCGGGATGAACCGGAACCCTTCCAGACGCCCGACGAATTCGCCTTCGACGGTCACTTCACCCTTGTCGTTCACTTCGGCCAAGAGGGCCTCCTTCTGCTTGAGCCGGCGCAGCAGAACACTGGTGCGCCGGTCCACAAATCTTTGCGTCAGACGGTCATGAAGCGCGTCCGACACCCTGTCTTCTACCGCGCGCGTTTCGGCGCGCCAATGGGATTCGTCGTGAACCCAGCCCCTGCGCTGCGCGACATATGTCCAGGTGCGAATATAGGCCAACCGCTTGGAAAGTGTATCTATATCCCCATCGACCCGGTCGATTCGGCGGATTTGCCGCGCCATGAACTCTTCTGGGATCGCGCCCCGCTCGTGCAGGTGTTCATAGATCACCTCGAGCAGCGCCGCGTGTTCGGCGTGGCTGATCCCGCGGAAATCGGGGATGCGGCACACGTCCCAGAGCAGCCGCACCGAGTCGCCGTCGCTAGCGCGGGCCGCAACGCCGGCCACCTGTGCCAAGGATTTCAATGCGTTAAGGTCGTCCGCCGGCCGCGCTTTGGTAAGGAATTCATCGTCGGGTCCGATCTCAAGCGAGTCGATCAGCGCGTGGATCGACCCGAACCGCAACGCCGCGTTGCGCCAGTTGAGTTTCTTGAGCGGGCTGAAGCGGCTGTCCATGATCGCCTGCGCCACGCCTTCGTCCAGCGGCGGAGCTTCGCCGGTCACCCCGAACGTGCCATCCGACATCCCGCGCCCGGCCCGCCCGGCGATCTGCGCCAACTCGTTCGGCGCCAGCGGCCGCATCCTGCGTCCGTCGAACTTGCTGAGCGCGGAGAACGCCACATGGTTCACATCCAGGTTCAGCCCCATGCCGATGGCATCGGTGGCGACCAGGTAATCGACCTCGCCGTTCTGATAGAGCGCAACCTGCGCGTTACGGGTGCGCGGAGACAGCGCGCCCATCACCACGGCCGCGCCGCCCTTCTGCCGCCGGATCAGCTCGGCGATCGCATAGACGTTTTCGACAGAAAACCCCACGATGGCGCTGCGTGGCGGCATCCGGCTGATCTTTCTGGAGCCGGAATAGACCAGTTGAGACATCCGCTCGCGCCGGACGAACTGCGCCTCGGGCACCAGGGCCGCGATGGGGCCGCGCATCGTGTCGGCACCCAGAAACACCGTCTCGTGCGTGCCCCGCGCGCGCAGGAGGCGGTCGGTGAAAACATGGCCGCGTTCCGGATCGGCGCAAAGCTGGATCTCGTCCACGGCGACGAAATCGGCGCCCATGCCCTCGGGCATCGCTTCGACCGTGCAGACCCAATACTGGGTGCGCGGCGGCACGATTCGCTCTTCACCGGTGACCAGCGCCACGACCGACGGGCCGCGTATCGCAACGATCCTGTCATAGATCTCGCGAGCCAGAAGGCGCAGCGGCAGGCCGATCACCCCGGTCCGGTGCCCCAGCATCCGTTCGACGGCATAATGCGTCTTGCCTGTGTTCGTCGGGCCGAGAACAGCCACGATTCGGGATGACCCGTTCACCTTCGCCCCCTGCCCTGCGGTTCAGGGCGTTCAGAGTGCCTTGCCCTCGATCCGGGGCTTCAGCCGATTCACGGCTTTGGTTACTTCCTCGTGGTGCGGATGTATAGCCAGCGCCCGGGAATAGGCCTGGTACGCCTGCGCCGGCTGGTTCATGGCTTCGAAGATCAGGCCAAGCCCGAAAATCGCGTCATAGTGGTTCGGGTTCAAGGCCAGGGCGATTTCAAGATCGGCCAGCGCCAGCCCGTATCTTTCGAGCCCGAAAAAGGCCGACGCGCGCGCGTGCCAGCCTTCGGCAAAGCCGGGCGCATGGTCGGTGAGCGCCGTCAGATGCTCGATCGCGGTCTGGATATCGCCCTGCTCCATGGCCTCCTTGCCACGCTCCAGCAGCAGATCCGCCGAGGCCGATCCCGATTTCGTCCAGATCGCCTGCAATTGCCTGTCGATATGAATGGCCTGGGCCGGATCGGCCAGCAGCAATTGCTCCAGCAAGGCCGACTCGTCGTCGGAATCCGCGTTTTGCGCGGTGGCCGTTCCGGAAAACATGACTATCAACGCGATTGCCGCGACGATAGGTTTGAGATTGAGGTATGCAATGCTCATAACAAGGGTCACTGTAGCGTGGCGCCATGCTATGTCCAATCACGGCGCCGTATCAACATGAGGATAACATGAGCGACACTCTTGAACAGGCCGCGGCCGCACTGAACGAAAAGCTGGCGGGCGGCGGATTCGACTCCTCCGCCAAGTTCTCGATCACCGATCTGGGCTCGATCGTTCTGGATGCCGACGGCGCGCGCGTCAGCGATGACGACGCCGAAGTGACCCTGAGCGCAGATGCCGAGACCTTCGAGCAGATTTTGAGCGGAGACCTGAACCCGACCGGCGCATTCATGTCCGGCAAGCTGACCGTGGACGGCGACATGGGCATTGCCATGAAGCTTGCATCGGTGCTGGCCTGATGACCTTGTCGCCGGCCCCTTTCTTTTCGGACGTGGCCGGCGAACCCACCGGCGGACAGGCGCATTGGGTCCAGACCGCGGACGGACTCCGGATTCGCGTCGGCCATTGGCGGCCCGAAAAGGCACCGCACGGCACCGTGATGCTGTTTCCGGGACGCACGGAATACATCGAGAAATACGCCGACGCCGCCCGCGAATTCGTCGGGCGCGGCTTTGCCTGTCTGGCGGTGGACTGGCGCGGTCAGGGCCTGGCCCAGAGGCTGCTGCCGGACCCGCGCGTCGGGCATGTCGAGAAATTCACCGACTATCAGCAGGACGTGGCGGCGGTCCTGGATCTGGCGCAGGAGCTGGAGCTGCCCAAGCCCTGGTTCGTGGTCGGGCATTCCATGGGCGGCGCGATCGGGCTGCGGGCGGTTCTCGAAGGGGATGCGTTCAAGGCCTGCGCCTTCACCGGGCCGATGTGGGGCATCTACTTTTCGCCGGTCATGAAACCGCTCAGCTGGGTCACGGCCTATTGGGGGCCACGGTTCGGGCTGGGTCGCAAGACGCCGCCGACCACCTCGCTGGAAAGCTATGTCGCCTCGCAACCCTTCGAGGGCAACGTCCTCACCCGCGACCCGGCGATGTTCCAGATGATGAAGGATCAACTGGCCGCGCATCCGGAACTGGCGCTCGGGGCGCCTTCGACCTTGTGGCTGCGCGAGGCACTGGACGAATGCGCCTATCTGATGGCGCAGCCGGCGCCGGACCTGCCCGCCCTGACGTTTCTCGGCAGCCACGAGCAGATCGTGGACCGCAAGGCGATCCGCGCCCGCATGGCCAATTGGCCCAAGGGAACCCTGGTCGAGATCCCCGATGGCGAGCACGAAGTGCTGATGGAAGCGCCCGACGTGCGCGGCCCGGTCTACGAAAAGATGGCCGAACTGTTCCGCAACGGCGCGCCGGCCGGCAACGCGAAAGTCGCCTGAGCTGTCCGCAACCTGCGGGTCAGGCGCCCGCTTGTGATCCGCCAGCGCCACGCTTAGATGTGGGCCGAAGCAGCTTCATGAGGTGATCGATGCTCCATCTTCCGTTTCCCGTCCGCGATGCCAATGCGACCGGCGGCGCCAAGGATCTCGGCAACCTTCCGGAATGGGATCTGAGCGACCTCTATTCCTCGGAAGACGCGCCGGAATTGACCCGCGATCTGGAGTGGTTGGAGCGCGAATGCGCCGATTTCGCCGCCGACTACGAGGGCAAGCTGGCCGGGCTGGATGCCGACGCGCTCTTGCGCTGCGTCCAGCGCAACGAACGGATCAGCACGGTTGCGGGCCGGATCATGTCCTTTGCCGGCCTGCGCTACTATCAGCTGACCACGGACGCCGGGCGGGCCAAGTTTCTCTCGGACTGCCAGGAAAAGGTCACCAACTTCACGACGCCGCTGGTGTTCTTCACGCTCGAACTGAACCGGATCGAGGATGGCGCGCTGGCGGCGCGGCTCGCCGAAAACGCCGAGCTGGCGCGCTATGAACCGGTCTTCCGCCGCATCCGCGCGATGAAGCCCTATCAACTGTCGGACGAACTTGAAAAATTCCTGCACGATCTGGGTGTCGTCGGGGATGCGTGGGAGCGCCTGTTCGACGAGACCATCGCCGGTCTGACCTTCACCGTCGATGGTGAGGAACTGAATATCGAGGGCACCCTGAATCTGCTGACCGAACAGGACCGTGCCAAGCGCGAGGCCGCCGCCCGCGAACTGGCGCGCGTGTTTCAGGCCAATGTCAAGACCTTTGCCCGCGTCCACAACACCCAGGCCAAGGAAAAGGAAATCATCGACCGCTGGCGCAAGATGCCCACCGCCCAGACCGCCCGCCACCTGTCCAACGACGTGGAGCCGGAGGTGGTCGAAGCCCTGCGCGAGGCGGTGGTCGCCGCCTATCCAAAACTAAGCCACCGCTACTACGAGCTGAAACGCAAGTGGCTGGGCCTCGACAAGATGCAGGTCTGGGACCGCAATGCGCCGCTGCCGATGGAGGATACCCGCATCGTCAACTGGGCCGAGGCCGAACGGACCGTGATGGAGGCGTACAATGCCTTCGATCCGCGCATGGGCGAGATCGCCGCGCCGTTCTTTTCCAAGGGTTGGATCGACGCCGCCGTGAAGCCGGGCAAGGCACCGGGTGCCTTCGCGCATCCGACCGTGACCGAAGTGCATCCCTACGTGATGCTCAACTACCTGGGCAAACCGCGCGACGTGATGACCCTGGCACATGAACTGGGTCACGGCGTGCATCAGGTGCTGGCCGCGGATCAGGGCGAAATGCTGTCTTCGACGCCGCTGACGCTGGCCGAAACGGCCTCGGTCTTCGGCGAGATGCTGACCTTCCGCAAGATGCTGGAGCAGGCCGAAACCGCGGATCAGCGCAAGGTGCTTCTGGCTGGCAAGGTCGAGGACATGATCAACACGGTGGTGCGCCAGATCGCGTTTTATGACTTCGAGTGCAAGCTGCACGCCGCGCGCCGCAACGGCGAGCTGACGCCCGACGACATCAATGCGCTGTGGATGAGCGTTCAGGCCGAAA
>NZ_JBXWRY010000029.1:0-51856 GCF_059613135.1 Ruegeria sp. BHSB196 | reverse complement strand
GCCGCGTCAAGGCCGAACACCGGATCCATCCCGATCAGCGTCTTGCCGTTGGGCTGTTCGACGAACAGCGCCAGCATGATCGCCAGCGACACCAGCCCGCCGACGTAGCCAAAGGCAAAGCCCGAACCGGAAATCGCGCCCACTTCGCGCTCGTCGCCCAGATCGGGCAGCTGCGAATTGATGAAGATCAGCGCATATTCCGCCCCAACGAAGCCGAGGCCAAAGGCCGACAGCATCAGCCACATGTTCGACCCGTCCGGCATCGTGTACCACAGCGCCGCCGAGCCGACGGCGTACATGACCGAGAAACCGAAGATCCAGGGAATGCGCCGGCCCGACACATCGGCCAGCGCACCCAGCAGCGGCGCACCGAAGGCGATGATCAGCCCGGTGATGGTCAGACAGCGCGCCCAGACGCTCTGCGCCTGTGCGGCGGCGGCCTGGGTATCCAGCCCGGCATTGGCATAGTATTCGGCGGCCACTCCGGCGAAATACGGGCCAAAGACGAAAGTCACCAAAAGCGTGTGATAGGGCTGACTGGCCCAGTCGAAGAACCACCAGCCCCAGATACGCCTGCGCTTGGAAATCACTGCCATGCCCGCCTCTCGGTCTTGTTGCCCTCATATGACGGGCCTTTGCGCCCTTGCGCAAGCGTTCAGTTGGGACGGAAACAAGCAGGGTTGCTCTTTGCGCCGGCGCTGCTTAGGTCTGAGCAAGTCTGAACACGGAGTGCCCATGCTGTCGCTGATCCAAATCGTGCTGCTGATCCTTGACGTGGTCTGGTTCTTCATCCTGGCCCATGTGATCATGAGCTGGCTGATCAACTTCCAGGTGCTGAACCTGCAACAGCAGTTCGTGGCGCAGATCTGGTATGGGCTGAACCGGATACTCGAACCGCTCTACGGCCCCGTGCGCCGGATCATCCCGCCGATGGGCGGCATCGACCTCGCGCCGCTGGTGGTCCTGATCGGCGTCTATGCCCTTCGGATCATCATCCTCAACAACGTGGCCTATTTCTACTGACCGGTGGGCGGCCGAAATCGGCACCGGCCTCTTGTTCACGGATTCTTAGTGTGTGACACTGCCCTCTGAGAGCAGACACACAACACTTCGAACAGGGCCGCCCCGCACATGCTCGACTCCGCGCCGCTGCTGCGAGATGTCTTTGGATTCGACGCCTTCCGCCCCGGACAGGAGGAAATCGTCGATGCCGTGACCGCGGGCGAGAACGTCCTGGCGATCATGCCCACGGGCGGCGGCAAATCCCTGTGTTATCAACTGCCTGCGCTGCAGCGCGACGGGGTGACGGTGGTGATCTCGCCCCTGATCGCCCTGATGCGCGATCAGGTCCGCGCGCTGCAGGAGGCCGGGGTCGAGGCGGGCGCGCTGACCTCGGGCAACACGCCCGAGGAAACCGACGCCGTGTGGGAGGCGCTCGAGGCCGGCCGGCTGAAACTGCTCTACATGGCGCCCGAGCGCCTGGGCGCGGGATCGGCGCTGGGCATGTTGCGGCGGATCGGCGTCGGCCTGATCGCCGTGGACGAGGCGCATTGCGTCAGCCAATGGGGTCACGATTTCCGCCCCGACTATCTGCGGATCGGGGAATTGCGCCGCGCGCTGGGCGTGCCGCTGGCCGCCTTCACTGCCACCGCCGATGCCGAAACCCGGGCCGAGATCGTCGAAAAGTTGTTCGACGGCACGCCGCCGCGCACGTTCCTGCGGGGGTTCGACCGGCCCAACATCCATCTCGCCTTTGCCGCCAAGGACAGCCCGCGCAAGCAGATCCTCGAATTCGCCGACGCTCGGCGCGGCCAGTCGGGCATCGTCTATTGCGGCACCCGCAGCAAGACCGAGGTGCTGGCCCAGGCCCTGCGCGAACAGGGCCACAGCGCCTGCCACTATCACGGCGGCATGGAGGCCGAGGACCGCCGCATCGTCGAAACCCGCTTCGCGCGTGAGGACGGGCTGATCGTGGTCGCCACCGTGGCCTTCGGCATGGGCATCGACAAGCCCGACATCCGCTGGGTCGCCCATGCCGACCTGCCCAAATCCATCGAGGCCTACTATCAGGAAATCGGCCGCGCCGGGCGCGACGGTGCCCCGGCCGAAACCCTGACGCTCTACGGCCCCGACGACATCCGGCTGCGCCGCACCCAGATCGACGAGGGTCTGGCCCCGCCCGAACGCCGCGCCGCCGATCACGCGCGGCTCAACGCGCTGCTCGGGCTGGCCGAGGCGCTGGACTGCCGCCGCAAGACCCTGCTCGGCTATTTCGGCGAAGACGCCGACGCCTGCGGCAAATGCGACCTGTGCGACACCCCGGCCGAGGTGTTCGACGGCACCACGCCCGTGCGCATGGCGCTGTCGGCGATCCTGCGGACCGAGGAATGGTTCGGCGCCGGGCACCTGATCGACATTCTGACCGGCTCCGAGACCGACAAGATCCGCGCCCGGCGCCACGATGGCCTGCCGACCTTCGGCGTCGGCAAGGACTGGTCCAAGACCCAGTGGCAGGCGATCTTCCGGCAGATGATGGGCCATGACCTGATCCGCCCCGATCCCGACCGCCATGGCGCGCTGCGGATGACCGAGGCGGCGAAACCGATCCTCAAGGGCGACGCCACGATCCGCCTGCGCAAGGACACGATCCGCAAGGCGGCGCGCCGTCCCGCCGTCCGCATGATGGTGTCCGAGGAGGACGCGCCGCTCCTGTCCGCGCTCAAGGCCCGACGCCGCGCCCTGGCCGAAGCGGCCCGCGTTCCCGCCTATGTCATCTTTCCCGACCGGACCCTGATCGAGATGGCGGAAAAACGCCCCGCCTCGCTGGACGACATGGCCCGGATCGGCGGCGTCGGCGCGAAGAAGCTGGAGCGCTACGGCGCCACGTTCCTCGAAGTGATCGCGGGCGAGGCGGCGGCCCTGCACCCGGCGCGGCGCAAACTGGCCGGGCGCGCGACCGGCGATGTCTATGACCAACTTCTGGCCGTGCAGGCCGAACTGACCCGTGGACCCGAGGGCATCGACAAGCCGCTGACCTGCTCGGCCTCGCAGCTGGCGCGGGTGGCGCAACTGCGCCCGGACGATACGCGCGCGCTCGAACAGGTGCTGGGCGGCCGGCGGGCCGAACGGTTCGGCGCCGCATTTCTGGACGTGCTGCGCAGGGCGGGCTAGATGTCGCGCCAAGGCAGGACAAGGGGGCGGGCATGCTGGTGGTGATCTCTCCGGCCAAGCGGCTGGACTGGGCAGAACGCGATGTGGCGGCGACCGAGCCCGCCTTTCAGGCCGACGCCGTCCGGCTGGCGAGAACCGCGCGCAACCTGACGCTGGCGGATCTGAAAAAGCTCATGCACCTCAGCGACGATCTGGCCCGGCTGAACCGGGACCGGTTCCGCGATTTTTCCGACGCCCCGGACGATGCCGTGACGCGCCCCGCCGCCCTGGCCTTTGCCGGCGACACCTATCTGGGTCTCGAAGCGGCGTCGCTGGACGCCGACGAGATGGACTGGGCGCAGCGGCATCTTCGGATTCTCTCGGGCCTTTACGGCATCCTGCGCCCGCTCGACGCGATACAACCCTATCGGCTGGAAATGGGCAGCCGGCTCAGGACGCGGCGCGGCAAGACCCTGTACGACTACTGGCGCGACGGGATCAGCAAGGCGCTGAACGCGCAGGCCGAGGCGGTCGGAACCGGCATCCTCGTCAACTGCGCCAGCCAGGAGTACTTCGGCGCGGTCGATCCCGCCGCGCTCCGGCTGCGCGTGGTCACGCCGGTGTTCATGGAGGACAAGGGCGACACGCCCCGGATCGTCAGCTTTTTCGCCAAGCGCGCCCGCGGCGCGATGGCGCGCTACATCATCCAGCGCCGCCTGACTGATCCCCAGGGCCTGTGCGATTTCGACGTTGGCGGTTATGCCTACCGGCCTGACCTGTCCGAGCCGGACAGGCCGGTTTTCGTGCGTCCCTACGGGGCCGCGCCCGCCGGCGGCGACGGGCCGTAGGCGACAGGCGCGGCACCCGATCTCGTCAGGTCGTGGCCGAAACCGGACCGGTTCAGGGTGGCGGGCATGCCGGTGGCCCGACCGGACGGGCGTCCGGCGGCTGGTATTCCGCGATCCTGGCATGCAGCAGCGCCTTTTGCAGGGGTTTGGTCATGTAGTGGTCCAGCCCCGCCGCCAATATGCCGTCGCAATCGCCGGTCATCGCGTGGGCGGTCAGCGCCACGATGGGAACATGCCGGCCGGTGCCGGCCTCGATCCGGCGGATCGCACCGGTTGCCTCCTTGCCGTCCATCTTCGGCATCGAGATGTCCATGAAGATCAGGTCGGGCACGAACTCGGAATAGACGGCCACCGCCTCGATCCCGTTGCCGGCGAACCGCAACTCGATATCCAGATCCTTCAACATCTTGCTCAGAACCAGTTGGTTGGTCCGGTTGTCCTCGGCGGCAAGGATGCGCATGGCGCGCGCGGCGGTCCGGCTCTGCGTCGCCGCGGGCGCCGGCCGCTCGGCGGCATCCGGACCCGCAGTCGCCGCGCCGCGCTCAAACAGCGAGGCGCCCAGGGCATTGAGCCGCGCAAAGAGCTCGGCCCGCGGAATCGGTTTCTGCATCACGCCCTGGATCAGGTGGCGGTCCGCATCCGCGTGCAGCGCGCCGGGATTCGAGGTCAGCATGACGATCGGCACTGCGTCCCATCCCCCGTCGCGCACCGCGCGGGCAAAGGCCAGCCCGCCGAGATCCGGCAAGTCGTGATCGCAAAGCACCAGATCCACGCTGCCGTCCAGGCGATCCAGCGCCTCGCCCGCTGACCGGCAGGCGGTGACTTGCGCGCCCAGCCGGCCCAGCTGCTTTTCCAGTATGGCCCGGTTGACCGCCAGATCGTCCACGACCATGACGTGATGCAGGCGATCCTCCAGGCTGGGCGGTACCGGCTGCGGGCCTTCGGCCGTCGGCAGGTCGATGCGAAATCCGAAGCACGATCCGCGCCCTTCCTCGCTTTCGACCCAGATCGCGCCGCCCATCATCTCGATCAGCCGCCGCGAGATCGCCAGCCCCAACCCGGTGCCCTCGAACTGGCGGTTGCGCTCGTCCTCGACCTGATTGAACTCGCCGAAGATGTGATCGATCTTCTCGCGCGCGATGCCGATGCCGGTATCCTCGATCGCGACGTGAATGCCGCATCGCTGCCGCTCGGGTTCCGGCACGCCCGTGATCCGGATCAGGACATGCCCCGCGGCCGTGAACTTGACGGCATTGCCGACGAGGTTGGTCAGAACCTGTCGGACCCGGCCGGGATCGCCGACGAACAGGGTGGGCAGGAACAGGTCGTAGTCCACCAGCAGACGCAGCCCCTTGTCGCGCACCGTCGGCTGCAGCAGCATGGCGATTTCGTGGATGCAGCGTTCCAGATCGAAGACCTCGGAATGCAGCACCAGCTTGTCGGCCTCGATCTTGGAATAGTCCAGCACGTCGTTGATGATGACCAACAGCGCCTCGCCCGAATTGCGGATGGTGTTGACATAGACCTGCTGCTCCTCGTCCAGCGCGGTTTCCGTCAGCAGCTCGGACATGCCGACGATGCCGTTCATCGGCGTCCGGATCTCGTGGCTCATGTTGGCCAGAAAGGCGGATTTCGCGCGGTTGGCCGCCTCGGCCCGTTCCCGCGCGGCCCGCAGCTCGGCCTCGTGGCGCACGGTCGAGGTGATGTTCAGCGCCAGGCTCACGATGTCGCCGCCGCGCCCGTGCTGGTCGATCAGCTTGATGTACTGCCGGTTCCAGAGCCGGATGACGATGGGGGCGGGATTGGCCGACAGCCAGCGGTCGCGCATCATCGCGCGCCACGCCTCGGCCGGCTCGCTGCCGATGTCCACGATGCCCTCATCCGTCAGGATTTCGAGGATGCGCATGTACGAGATGCCCGGCGCAACCTCGTCCAGCCCGTCGAACACGCTCAGATAGGCCGTGTTCGCAGCGATCAGCTTGTGGTCGGCGTCGAAAAAGGCAAACCCGTCCTGGATGGCCTGAATGGAATGCCACAGGCGGCGCTCGGCGACCTCGATCTTGGCATGGGCCATGTGGAGGTCGGATTTGACCTTTTCGTTCTCGTCGCGAACGGTCGCCACCTCGGCCTGGGTCTCGCCGATCCGCTTGGTCAGCGCCAGCGCGTGCCGGCCCAGTTTGCGGTTGGCGGCCGAAAGCTCGGCCTGCTTGAGTTCCAGCATGCGCTCCGCCGCAAGACGCGCGCGGCGTTCCTCGGCCAGCTTTTCGGCAAGGCTCATCTCGTCGGCTCCCGGACTGTCGTGCGGGCAGCATCGAAGGAGTCGGTGAAAATCTGTTTAAGTCGCGCCCCGGTTGCGGCCTCAGCCGTTGCAATGCGGCGATCGCTCGTGCCACCCTGCGATCAAACGGGAGATCGCCATGCGCCGCATTCCATTTACCTCAATTTCCTTGTTTTTCCTTGCCTTGACCGGGGCCACCGCGCTGCAGGCGCAAACCGCCACGCCCGAGTTCCGCTATCTCGCGACGCGCGACGCCGATTTCTACGGCGCCGACCTCGATGCGCTGTTCGATACCGATCTGCCGTCCTGTGTCCGGGCCTGCTCGGCCAATCCCGCCTGCGCCGCGTTCACCTACAACACCCGTTCGCGCGCCTGCTTCCCCAAAAGCGGCGTCAACCGGCAGGAAACCTACGAAGGTGCGCTGTCGGCGCAAAAGATCGCCACCGGCGCGGGCGTTCTGGCGCTGGCGGAAACCCGGTCCGCCGAGCTGGCGTTTCTGGACGACGACGACCGGACCGGCGCCCGCCTGCAGGCCCGCGACCTCGGCTTGCGTCATCCGGGCGGCGGGCTGGCGCTGGAGTCCGTTCTGGATGCGGCCCGGGCCGCGCCGACGCCCCTGCAGGCGATGGGCTGGACCGGGGTCGCGGTGTCGATCAGCGACCGCGCCGATCTGTGGGTGGACTACGCGCGTCTGCTGCTGGACATCCCGACCGAGGACTGGAACCGCAAGCGCGACTATGCCCGCCGGGCGCTGGGCGCCGCCGCCAACGGCTACCTGCGGGCGGAAACGCCCGGCGCGCAGGTCGGCGCGCTGGTGGTGCTGGCCGAGGCGCTGGAACGCAACGACCGGGGCCGCGACATGGTATCGGCGCTGCGTCTCGCCGCCGACATCCAGCCGCGCGAGGACGTGCTGGCCGCGCTGGACGCCGCCGTGGCGAAATACGGCTTCCGCATCACCGGCAGTTCGGTCGAAAGCGATGCCGCCCAGCCGCGCATCTGCGCCGAGTTCTCGGAACCGCTGGTCAAGGCCGGTGTCGATTACGAACCCTTCGTGCAATTGCCGGAGCCGCAACTGGTGGTTCAGGCGGAGGATCGCCAGCTTTGCGTCGATGGCGTCGAGCATGGCAAACGCTATCGCCTGACATTCCGGCAGGGGCTGCCCTCCGCCTCGGGCGAGACCCTGCTCAAGGACGTGGACCTGACCCATTACGTGCGCGACCGTTCGCCGGCGGTCCGGTTTCCGGGCCGCAGCTATGTCCTGCCCAGGGCCGCCGACGCGGCGCTGCCGGTCGAAACCGTCAACGTGGCACAGCTGGAGCTCCGGCTGCGCCGGGTCAGCGACCGCAACCTGCTGCGCGCGTTGCAGGACGGGTTCTTTGGCCGCCCGCTCAGCCAATGGCAGGACCGGCAGTTCTCGGACCAGATCGCCGAGGAGGTGTGGACCGGCACCGCCGAGGTTCCCTCGGACCTCAACCGCGACATGACCGCCCGTCTGCCGATGGGCGATGCCATCGCCGGCCAGCCCGCCGGGATCTACGCCCTGACCGCCCGCGTTCCGGGGGCCGACCCCTATGACGATCCGGGGGCGACGCAGTGGTTCGTGCTGACCGACCTGGGCATTGCCACGATGTCGGGCACGGACGGGCTGCACGTGGGCATTCGCGGTCTGGGCGACGCCCTGCCGCGCGCGGGCATCCAGGTCTCGCTGATCTCGCAGGCCAATGCCGTCATCGCGACCGCTGAAACCGATGCCGACGGGTACGCCCGGTTCGATGCCGGCCTGACGCGGGGCCGGGGGGCTGCCGCGCCCGCTCTGGTCCTCGCCGCCGACGGCGACCGCGATTTCAGCTTTCTTGCGCTCACCGATCCGGCCTTCGACCTTTCGGATCGTGGCGTCGAGGGGCGTGCACCCGCCGGGCCGGTCGATGTGTTCCTGACCACCGACCGCGGCGCCTATCGCGCCGGCGAAACCATCCACGTCACCGCCCTGACGCGCGACGGCCGGGCCCAGGCGGTCGAGTCGCTGCCCCTGATCGCCACGCTCAGCCGGCCCGACGGGGTGGAATACCGCCGTCGCGTGTCGGATGGCGGCGTCGCGGGTGGCCACGTCTTCGCCCTGCCGGTCGCGCCGGACGCGCCGCGCGGTACCTGGCGCATCGAGCTGCGGACCGACCCCAATGGCACCGCCCTGGCCAGCCAGACCGTGCTGGTCGAGGATTTCCTGCCCGAGCGCATCGATTTCGAGATGTCCCTGCCCGAGGCGCCCCTGCGCCCCGGCGACAGCCCGCCGCTGACCATCGCGGCGCGTTATCTCTTTGGGGCGCCCGGCTCCGACCTCGGCATCGACGGGCAGGTGGTTCTGCGCCCGGCCGAGACCGTGCCGGGCTACGAAGACTATCGGTTCGGCCGCTACGACGAACCGGCCTCGGCCCAGAGCAGCCAGTTCGGCGGCGACCGCACCGACGCGCAGGGGCGCGCGACCGTCGCGGTCGAGATCCCGGCGTTCGAGGCCGCCGGCAAACCGCTGGAGGCCACCGTGATCGCCCGCCTCGCGGACGGTTCGGGCCGCCCGGTCGAGCGCCGCCTGACCGCGCCGGTCCTGCCGTCCACCCCGGTCATCGGGATCAGGCCGATGTTCGCGGAGGTGGTGCCCGAAGGGACCGAGGCCGCGTTCCGCATCGTCGCGCTGTCCCCTGATCTGGCCCCGACGCCGATGCGCGTGCGCTGGACCCTGAACCGGCTCGAAACGCGGTACCAGTGGTATCAGCTCTACGGCAACTGGAACTGGGAGCCGACGACCCGCCGCACCCGCATCGCCACGGGCGAGGCCGATCTGGGCACGGACCCGCTGCGCCTCAGCCAGCCGGTCGGGTGGGGCCGGTACGAGCTTGTGATCGAGCGGGTGGACGGCGACTATGCCGCCGCCGCGCTCGACTTCTTCGCAGGGTGGTATCAGGCGGCGGATGCCTCGGCCACGCCCGACCGGCTGGAGCTGTCGCTCGACCGCGACAGCTATCGCCCCGGCGACACCGCCCGGCTGCGGATCGTGCCGCGCATGGCGGGGGTCGCGCAGATCGCGGTGCTGTCGGACAGCGTGATCTCCCGCCAGATGGTCGAGGTGCCCGCAGGCGAAACCGTTATCCCGATCCCCGTGACCGAGGATTGGGGCGCGGGGGCCTATGTGACGGCCACCGTGATCCGCCCGATGGATGTCGCGGCGGGCCAGAACCCGGCCCGCGCGCTGGGCGTGGCCCATGCCGCCGTGGAACCCGTGGGGCGGCGTCTTGCCGTGACCATCGACGCGCCCGACGTGGCCGAGCCGCGCCAGACCCGGCAGGTCCGCCTCCGCGCCGACGGGGCCGCGGCGGGCGAACAGGTCTGGGTGACGCTGGCGGCGGTCGATGTAGGCATCCTGAACCTGACCGGATTCACCAGCCCCGATCCCGACGGCCACTATTTCGGCCAGCGCCGGCTGGGCGTCGAACTGCGCGACGTCTATGGCCGCCTGATCGACGGCATGAACGGCGCCTTGGGCACCGTGCGCTCGGGCGGAGACAGCGGCGCCGGAATGCGGATGCAGTCGCCGCCGCCGACCCAGGATCTGATGGCGGTGTTCACCGGCCCGGTGCAGCTCGACGCCGCGGGCGAAGCGGTGATCGACTTGCCGCTGCCTGCCTTCAACGGCACGGTGCGCCTGATGGCGGTGGCCTGGTCCGCCCGCGCCGTCGGCCAGGCCGAGGCCGAAATGATCGTCCGCGATCCGGTGGTCGTGACCGCCAGCGTCCCGCGCTTTCTTGCCCCCGGCGACGACAGCCGCCTGCGGCTCGAAATCGTGCATGCCGATGGCCCGGCGGGCGAGGTGGCCCTGAACCTCACCGCCCCGCCCGCGCTGCAACTGGGCGAGGCCCCGGCCACCTTCGTGCTGGACGCGGGCGGAAAGGCCGTCTTTGACATCCCGGTGCGCGCCGTGGCGCTCGGCGATCCCGGGATCGGCGTGACCGTCACCACGCCGGACGGCAAACCGCTGATGCAGACGCTGACCCTGCCGGTGCGGGCCAACGACCCGCCGGTGTCGCGGACGCGGCGCTTTGCGCTGGGCGCGGGGGACAGTTTCCTGTTCTCCGCCGACGTGTTCACCGGCCTGCGCCCCGGTTCGGGCAAGGCGCTCCTGTCCGCCGGACCGCTGGCCAGGTTCGACGCGCCCGGCCTCTTGGATGCGCTCGACCGCTACCCCTATGGCTGCACCGAGCAGATCACCAGCCAGGCGCTGCCGCTGCTCTACCTGTCCTCGGTGGCGCAGGCGTCGGGCCTGGGCGACGGCCCGGCGGTGGCCGAGCGCATCGACAAGGCGATTGAAAGCGTGCTGACCCGGCAGACCGGAAACGGCTCGTTCGGACTGTGGCGCGCCGAAAGCGGCGATTTCTGGCTCGACGCCTATGTCAGCGATTTCCTGTCGCGCGCGCGGGCGCAGGGCCATGCCATCCCCGACCGCGCCTTCGCGCAGGCGATGGACAACCTGCGCAACCGCGTCAACTATGCCCCGGACTTCGATCAGGGCGGCGAGGACATCGCCTATGCCCTGATGGTTCTGGCCCGCGAAGGCGCGGCGGCGATGGGCGACCTGCGCTACTATGCCGATGTCAAGGGCGATGCCTTCGCCACGCCGCTGGCGGCGGCCCAGCTGGGGGCGGCGCTCGCGGCCTATGGCGACCAGACCCGCGCCGACGCCATGTTCGCCCGCGCCGCGCGCCTGCTGGCCGACCGCCCCGCGCGCGAGGCGCCGCTGTGGCGCGCGGATTACGGCACCCCGCTGCGCGATGCCGCCGGGCTTCTGACGCTGGCGGCCGAGGCGGGCAGCGCGGTGATCGACCGCGATGCACTGGTTGCCCGGATCGGCAGCGACACCGCAACGCTGTCGACGCAGGAGGCCGCCTGGTCCCTGCTCGCCGCCCACGCCCTGATCGCGACGCCCGAACGATCCGGGCTGCGCGTCAACGGCGCCCCGGTGGCCGGCCCCTTCGTGCAGGTGCTCGAAGACGATGCCGACACGGTTCTGAACGTCACCGCCGCCGATGGCCGGACCACCGACATCACGCTCACCGTGACCGGCGTGCCCGAGGCCGCGCCCCAGCCCGGCGGCACCGGCTATGCGATCACCCGGCGGCATTACTCGATGGAGGGGGCGCCCCTCGACTCCAACACCTTCGCGGTGGGCGAACGCTTCGTCACGGTTCTGACCGTGACCCCGTTCGAGGACGGCGGCGCGCGGCTGATGGTCGACGATCCGCTCCCGGCCGGGATCGAGATCGACAATCCCAACCTGCTGCGGTCCGGTGACGTGCGGGCGCTGAACTGGCTGGACCTGTCCGAGGCGGCCCATGCCGAGTTCCGCTCCGACCGGTTCCTGGCGGCGGTGGACCGGTTCGGCATCGGGCCGGTGACGCTGGCCTATGTCGCCCGCGCGGTCAGCCCCGGCCGGTTCCACCACCCGGCCGCCTCGGTCGAGGACATGTACCGCCCCCGCAACCGCGCCTGGACCGCAACCGGTCAGGTCATCGTCCGATGACCGGCCGTGTCGCCGTCGCCACCGCCCATTGGCGGCGGCTGGACATGGAGGGCACCGACCGCTGCACGCTGTCGCGCCTGGATCAGGGCTGGATGCTGGTCGGGCAGGCGATCTGGCACGATGACGGTGTGGACGCCAGCCTGACCTATGACGTGCGCTGCGATCCCGACTGGTTCAGCCTGTCGGCGGCGGTGGCGGGCGAGATCGGCGGGCGCCCCGTCGCCCTGCGGCTGGAGCGCGGGGAGGGCGGCTGGCTTCTGAACGACGCGCTGCAGGACAACACCGCCGCCTGCGACGATCTCGACCTCAGCTTCACCCCCGCCACCAACCTGCTGCCGCTGCGCCGCCTGTCGCTCGACCGGGGGCAAAGCGCCCATGTCAGCGCCGCCTGGCTCAAGCCGGGCCTGGCCACCATGGCGCGTCTGGACCAGATCTATACCCGCATCGACGGCGACACATACCGCTACAGCTCGCCGAATTTCGAGGCCGAGCTCGACACCCACCGCCCGGGATTCGTCACCTCCTATCCCGGCCTGTGGGAAGGATGGGTCGATGCCTAGGCCCGCGCATCTGCTGTTCGGACTGGCGGCGGGGCTGTTCCTTGCGGCAGCCGTCCGCGACGGGCTGGACCGGTGGATCGACCGGACCGATCTGCCGCCGGTGCTGGCCGAAACCTCGGTCGAGGTGCGGGACCGGAATGGCGCTCTGCTGCGCGCCTATCCGGTCGCGAACGGGATCTGGCGGCTGCGGCCGGGGTCGGTGGATCCGGGCTATGTCGCCATGCTGATCCGATACGAGGACAAACGGTTTCACGCCCATTCCGGCGTCGATCCGCTGGCCATGATCCGCGCCGCCGGTCAGGCGCTGTGGAACCGCCGCGCGGTGTCCGGCGGATCGACCCTGACCATGCAGGTGGCGCGGCTGCTCGAGGACGGGCCGACCGGGCGCTGGCAGGGCAAGCTGCGGCAGATCCGCGTCGCGCTGGCGCTCGAACGGCGGCTGAGCAAGCCGGACATCCTGACCCTCTACCTGACCCACGCCCCCTATGGCGGCAACCTCGAAGGCGTGCGCGCGGCCACGCTCGCCTGGTTCGGCAAGGAGCCGCGCCGCCTGACCCCTGCCGAGGCGGCGCTGCTGGTCGCATTGCCGCAATCGCCGGAAACCCGCCGTCCCGACCGGCACCCCGAGGCCGCCAGAACGGCGCGCGACCGCGTCCTGCACCGCGCGGCCAGGCACGGCGCGCTGCCGGCCGCCGACGCCCGGGCCGCGCTGGCCGAGGCGGTCCCTTCCGCCCTGCGCCCCTTTCCGCAGCTTGCGGCGCATCTGGCGGATCGCGCCACCGCGCGCGCGCCGGAAACGCCGGTGCACGCACTGACGCTGGACGCGGACCTGCAAGCCCGCCTCGAACCTCTGGTCGCCCGCGCCGCAACGCGCGCCGGGCCGCGCGTGTCCGGCGCGATGGTGGTGGCCGATCACCGCACGGGCGACATCCTCGCCTCGGTCGGGTCCGCCGGCTACGGCGATGCGCGGCATGGATTCGTCGATATGACCGTGGCCCTGCGCTCGCCCGGATCGGCGCTGAAACCTCTGGTCTACGGGCTGGCCTTCGATCAGGGGATGGCGCATCCGGAAACCCTGATCCATGACGGCCCGGTCCTGTTCGGCCGCTACGCGCCGCGCAATTTCGACGGCGTGTTCCGGGGCGACGTGCGGGTGCGCGACGCCCTGCAGATGTCGCTGAACATCCCCGTCGTGCGCCTGACCCATGACCTCGGCCCCAGCCGCGTGATGGCGGCGCTGCGCCGCGCCGGAACCGGGCCGCGCCTGTCGGGCGGCGCGCCTGGGCTTGCGGTGTCTCTGGGCGGGGTCGGGATCACCCTGCGCGATCTGGTCCAGCTCTACGCCGCTCTCGCGGCGGGCGGGCAGGGGCCGGTTCTGCGCGACGGCCTCGCGGATCCGGCCCTGCGCACCGCGCGCGTCCTGTCCGACACCGCCGCCTGGCAGGTGGGTGACATTCTGGCGGGCCTCACCCCGCCGCCCGGCGCTCCGGCGGGGGTGCTGGCCTACAAGACCGGCACCTCCTATGGCCACCGCGATGCCTGGGCCATCGGCTTTGACGGACGGCATGTGGTCGGCGTCTGGCTGGGCCGGGCGGACGGCACCCCGGTGCCCGGCGCCTTCGGCGGCGATCTGGCCGCGCCGGTGCTGTTCGAGGCGTTCGGCCGCCTGAAACCGCGGTTCCAGCCGCTGCCCCCGCCGCCGCCCTCGACCCTGGTCGTCGGCGCCGCCGACCTGCCGCAGCCCCTGCAACGCTTCCGCCCGCGATCCGCCGCGTTCGCGGCGCAGGCGGACGCGCCGCAACTGCTGTTCCCGCCCGACGGCGCGCGGCTCGCGACCGGCGGCGCGGGCCTGACCGTCAAGCTGCGCGGCGGCCAGGGGCCGTTCGCGCTGCTCGCCGATGGCCGCCCCGTCGCAACCGGCATACGACAGCGCGAGTTCGAAATCCCAAATCCGGGCCGCGGCCACGCATCGCTTGTCCTGGTGGATGCCAACGGACGCTCCGACCGCGTCCGTGTCGAGATCGAGTGACGCCGCAGCCAACGGCCGGTCCCGCACCTGCGGCGCGGGTGACGCGGCTCAGTGCCGCCCTTCGCGCAGCCAGCCGGCCACGAGGAATCCGGCGGCCAGCAGCAGAACCAGCCACGGCGGCAGCAGCCCCGCCTGCGTCACGTCCCGGGTCTCATAGGCGCCGCGCGGCGTGAGCCCGATCCAGCCGCGCCCTGCGGCGGGCCGCCCCTCGCGCACTGACCGGATCGCGGGCAGGCCATCCTCCAGCCGAATCACCCCGCCGCGCAGGCCCGCCAGCACCGGTTCGAGGATCTCGCCGGTGGCGATGGTGCGCTCGAACTCCTTCGGCGCCGCGGGCCCCAGCCCGATCACCGCCTCGCGCTCGCCTTCGCGCAACCGGTAAAGCCCGATCTCGGGTCCGAAGTATTCGGCTTCGTAGCGGCCGGGCGACACCTCTTCCAGCGTCAGTTCCACGGTCTCGCCATTGGGGCGGGTCACGGTCAGCGGTCCGACCTCATCCTCCAGCGTGCGGCGGATGATGCGCATGTTCTGGCCGTTGGCCTCGGCCCACAGCGCCTCCTCTTCCAGCTCCGGTTCCTTCATCATCCAATGCGCGAGCCGGCGGAGCAGTTCCAGCTGCGGCCCGCCGCCTTCATAACCCCGGCTCCACAGCCAGGCATGATCTGACGCCAGCAGCGCCACGCGGCCTTCGCCGACCCGGTCCAGCACCAGCAGCGGGCGCTCGTCGATGCCGGTCATCAGCACATCGCCCGACCGGTGCCTGACCTCGATCTGCCGCAGCCACGCGCCCCAGTCGCCTGCATCGCCCAGATCGGCCGTGACCGGATGACGTTGACCCAGATCGGTCACTTCGGGCAGGTAGCGGTCCTCGATGACGCGCGCCGTCGGCTGCGCCGGAAGCACCGGCGCCAGCGGCGAGCGGAAGATGCTGTCGGCGGTGGCGAAATCCGGTCCGGCGGCGATCAGCACCGCGCCGCCCGCATTGACGTAGTTGGTGACGTTGTCGAGATAGATCGCCGGCAGGATGCCGCGCCGCTTGTAGCGGTCGAAGATGATCAGGTCGAAATCGTCGATCTTTTCCAGGAACAGCTCGCGGGTCGGAAAGGCGATCAGGCTCAGCTCGTCCACCGGCACCCCGTCCTGCTTCTCGGGCGGGCGCAGGATGGTGAAATGCACCAGATCCACGGAACTGTCCGACTTCAGCAGGTTGCGCCAGGTGCGCCCGCCCGGATGCGGCTCGCCCGAGACCAGCAGCACCCGCAGCCGGTCGCGCACCCCGTTCATCTGGATCAGCGCGGTGTTGTTGCGGTCGGTCAGCTCGCCTTCGGACGGGGGCACCGAGAACTGGATCACGTTGCGCCCGCCATGGGGCAGGGTGATCGGCACCTCGATATCCTGGCCGATCGGCAGGTCGAACCGCTGCGGATCGCCGCCATCCACCGACAGTTCCAGCGGCGCGATTCCCCGGCCCGCCGGCGCGGCGCCGCTGTCCTCGATCCGCAGCGTCAGGGTGACGGGTTCGCCGATGATCGCAAAGGCGGGGGCGTTGCGGACGATCAGGCGCCGGTCCCAGTCATCGGAATGGCCGGTCATCAGCAGATGCATCGGCGCGGGCAGGTCCGGGGCCTGGTCGGCGTCGTGCACCAGCCCGTCCGACAGGGCGATGATCCCGGCGATGCGCGCCCGCGGCTCCTCGGCCAGCGCCTCGGTCAGCGCCGCCATCAGCCGCGTGCCCTCGTCGCCCTCGCCGTCGCCGACGCGGATGCGGCGCAGCTCGGTGTTTTCCCGCGCCTCGATCTCGGCGGCCAGCCGTTCGGCGGCACCGGCGGTCTGCTCGGCCCGGTCCGACAGGCGCTGGCTGGCGCTGTCATCCTCGATCATCAGCACGATGTCGGTCAGCGGCGCGCGATCCTCGATCTGATAGACCGGCCCGGCCAGCGCCGCGATCAGGATCAGCGCCGCCAGCCCGCGCAGCGCCCAGCCCGACAGCCCGCGCCACAGCGCCAGCACGATGCCCGCGACGGCCAGCGCGGCGACGGCGGCCAGCACCGGCCACGGGATCAGCGGATCGAATATGACGGTTCCGGTCATTGTCCCAGCCTGTCCAGCAGCGCAGGCACGTGGACCTGATCCGATTTGTAATTGCCGGTGAGCACGTGCATCACCAGATTGACGCCGAACCGGTGCGCCAGTTCGCGCTGCCGCTCGCCGGCATAGCCGCGCCCGATCGGCAACAGGGCCTGGCCGTTGCGGTCCACGGCCCAGGCGCTGGCCCAGTCGTTGCCGCCGATCACCACCGGCGTGACCCCGTCATTGAGGTTGCGGAACGGCATCCCCTCGATCTGCTCGGCGTCGGGCGGCGCGGCTTCGACCCAGACATCGACGCCGGCATAGCGTCCCGGAAAGTCCTGCAGCAGGTAGAAGGCGCGGGTCAGCACATGATCGCGCGGCACCGGCTCCAGCGGCGGAATGTCCAGCGGCGCGGCCAGATCCTGCAGCTTGCGGCCATTCGGGCTGGCGGCGCCGTAGCGCGCGATGTCCGCGTCCCGCGTGTCGAACAGGATCATGCCGCCCGACCGCAGATAGGCGTTCAGCTTGGCATAGGCTTCGGCCGAGGGCGTCGGCTGTCCCGGCGTGATCGGCCAGTAGAGCAGCGGAAAGAACGCCAGCTCATCGCGCTCCAGATCCACCCCGATCGGCTCGGCCGGCTCGACCGAGGTGCGGAAGAACAGCGTGTCCGACAGCCCCCGCAGCCCGGCCAGCGCGATGTCGTCCACCTGCGGGTCGCCGGTCAGGACATGCGCCAGAACCAGCTCGTTGGTCGAGGCGAGCGCGAAATCGGTGTCCTCGGCGCCTTGCGCCTGCGCCTGCGGCGCCGCCATCAGCACGCCGAGCACCAGCGCCGCCGCGCGGGCCAGCCCCAACCGCCCCGACAGCGCCAGCGAGGCCACCACGTCCACCGTCAGCATCAACAGCGCGAGACTCAGCAAAAGCCCGCCCAGCGGGACTTCGCGGTTCACCTCCTGCCCCCTGACCGGAACATCGGCGGGCCAGACCGCCGGGCGCAGCTCGGTCTCCGCCGACAGCACGTTCAGGGCCAGCCGCTGCTTGTCGTTCAGGTAGATGCCGGGGCGCAGGTCCGGCCCGGGCACACCTTCGACCAGATCAGCGCCATCGACCCCGGGCAGGTTGCCCGCATCCGACAGCGTGCCGAACCCGTCCAGAACCTGCGCCGGTGCCCAGACCGTGCCTTCCAGCAACTCCACCTGCTGCGCCTTGGCGGCCGAGGCGACCGCCAGCCGGTCGAGCATCTCGACGAACAGGCCTGACAGCGGCAGGCTCGACCATTCCGCATCCGCGGTCACGTGAAACAGCACCACCTGGCCCAGACCCAGCGGCTTGCGGGTGACAAGCGGCGTGCCGTCATTCAGCGACGCGATCACCCGATCCGCCAGGTTCGGGTCCGGTTGGGCCATGACCTGCGTGGTCACGGTCACATCCTCGGGAATCGACAGACCGTGGAACGGCGAGTTCTCGGCAAACGGCGCCAGCCCCTTGGCCTCGCCCCAGCTCATCGCGCCGCCGACCGACCGCCCGCCGCTGCGCAGGCGCACCGGCAACAGCACGTCCTCTTCGTCCCGCCCTAGATCGCTGGCCGCCATGCGCGGCCCCGCAAAGCGCAGCAACAGGCCGCCCTTTTCGATCCAGGCGACCAATTCGCCTTCTTCCTTCTCGGACAGGGTCGCCACATCCGCCAGAACGATCACGTCCGGATTGGCGGGCAAGACCTCCAGCAACGATCCGTCCACGAATTCGGCGGTCGGCACCAACACTTGCGTCAGGTAATGCAGCGGCGACAGCAGCTCCAGCCCCTCGCGGTTGCGCTTTCCGGCGATCAGGGCGACCTCGCGCCGGCGCAGGCTGTCATCGGTCAGGGTCACGGCCCCGGCCGATCTCTGGCCCTGAATCTCGAACCGGGTGATCCGCGCCCGCAGTTCCGACGGCAGGGCCAGCGCCGTCTGCGCCTCGGTATCGCCATCGGCGAACTCCGCCGTCGCCGTCTGCAGCGCCCGCATCGTGCCCGCCGGATCGCGCCCCTGCGCCACCAGCGTCAGCTGCTGCGCCGGTCCGGGCTCCGACCGCACCGCGGTCAGCTGGATCAGGCCATCCTCGAACCCTGCCGGCCGCAGCGCAACAGCGCCCGCCGCCGCGCGATAGACGGTGACGCCGCCGCGCGACTGCAGCGCGGCCAGCACCGTATCGCGCCCGTCATAGTCGAGCGCATCGCTGAACCACAGCGTGTCGAATGCCCCGTCCAGCCCGTCAATCGCGGCCAAAGAAGCGTCGATCTGGCCCGCCTCCGGCTGCCACGGCATCGGCACCAGCCCCGGCAACCGGCTGCGCCAGGTTTCGGCCGCCTGAAACACTGGCTGTTCCGGATCGGTCAGCCGCAGGATCGCCACCGGCCGCCCGGCCCGGCCGGCCTCGGTCAACTGGGCGTCGATCTGATTCAGCGTCGCCGGCCAGCGCGCCGCCCCGGCCCAACTCCCGTCCAGCACCATCAGCAGCGGCCCGCTGCCCGCCTCGTCGCGCGACGGGTTCAGAACCGGCCCGGCCAGCCCGATGATGATCGCCGCCGCCGCCAGCATCCTCAGCAGCAACAGCCACCACGGCGTGCGGTCCGACACGCTCTCGTCGTCCTTCAGACCCAGAAGCAGCGTCACCGCCGGAAACAGACGCCGGATCGGAGCCGGCGGCACCGCGCGCAGGATCAGCCACAGCACCGGCAACGCCAGCAGCCCCAGCAGCAACCAGGGCGCGGTAAAGCCGATGCCTGCCAGAACGGTCATCGGGTGCCTCCGTCCAAGGCGCGGTACAGCCACAACAAGGCCGCCTGCGCGCTGTCTCCCGTGTGATGCTGCCCGAGTTGCCAGCCGGTCGCACGGCACAACTGATATAAGGCGTCCTTGCGCTGGGCCAACCGCTCCAGATACCGCCCGCGTAGATCGCCCGCCTTGAGCGTTTCGTGGCGCAGGGTCTTGCCGACGCTCTCAAAGATCGTGCGCCCGCGATAGGGAAAGGTCTCCTCCCCCGGATCCAGCACCTGCAGCAGGACACCGCGCACGCCCCGGTCGGCGGCCTTGGTCAGGGCCAGCTCGACCTCGGACAGGTCGCCCAGGAAATCCGAGATGAACACCGCCCGCGAATACGGGATCATCGCCCGGTGCTCGGGCGGGGCGTAATCGGCCTCGGCATCCTGCGACCAGGCCTGGGCCAGCCGGATGATCTGCCCGTTGCCCCGCCGCGGCGGCAGGGCGGTGCCGGTCAGGCCCACCCGCTCGCCCCCGCGCACCAGCAGGATCGCGATCGACAGCCCCAGCAGCCGCGCGCGGTCGATCTTGGGCGGCAGGGTCTTGTCCGAGGCGAACCGCATCGACGCGCCCTGATCGACCCACAACATCACCGATTGCGCGATCTGCCATTCCCGCTCGCGCACATATTGCTGATCCCCGCGCGCCGAGCGCCGGTGGTCGATCATCCGCTTGCTGTCGCCGGTCTGGGCCGGCCGGTACTGCCAGAAATCGTCGCCCAGCCCGGCGCGGCGGCGGCCGTGATCGCCCAGCAGCACCGTGCCCGCCAGATGCTCGGCCCGCGCCAGAAGCGGCGGCAGCCGTGACGCCTCGGCCTCGGATCTTTCGCGAAGGGTCAGCGCGGCGCTCACGCCGCGGCCTCGCCGCGGGTCAGACCGGCCGCGGTTGATTCGATCAGGTCGGCCAGGCTGTCACCGCGGGCGCGGGCGGCAAAGTTCAGCGCCATCCGGTGGCTCAGAACCGGCCGCGCCATGTCCAGCACGTCCTCGGCATTGGGGGCCAGCCGGCCCTGCAGCATCGCCCGCGCTCGCACCGTCATCATCAGCGCCTGCGCGGCGCGCGGCCCCGGACCCCAGGCCACGGTCTCGCGTACCCGCTCGGACACGCCCGGCTCGTCGGGACGGAACGCCCGCACCAGATCCAGAATCAATTCGACCACCGACTCGCCGACCGGCATCCGGCGCAGCAGCACCTGCGCGGCCAGCAGTTCCTCCTTGGTGAAGATCTGCGCGGCCTCTTCCTCTTCGACCCCGGTCGTCGCGATCAGGATATCGCGTTCGGTCCGGCGGTCGGGATAGTCCACATCGACCTGCACCAGGAACCGGTCCAGCTGTGCCTCGGGCAGCGGATAGGTGCCCTCCTGCTCGATCGGGTTCTGGGTGGCCAGAACGTGGAACGGCTCGCCCAGCGACCGGTCCTCGCCCGCCACCGTCACCGTGCGCTCCTGCATCGCCTGCAGCAGCGCCGACTGCGTGCGCGGGCTGGCGCGGTTGATCTCGTCCGCCATCAGCAACTGGCAAAAGATCGGCCCGGAGATGAACCGGAAATGGCGGCTGCCATCCTCGGCGGTGTCGAGCACTTCCGAGCCCAGAATGTCGGCGGGCATCAGATCGGGCGTGAACTGGATGCGGTTGCCATGCAGGCCCATGACGGTGCTCAGCGTCTCGACCAGCCGCGTCTTGCCAAGACCCGGCAGCCCGATCAGCAACGCATGCCCGCCGCACAGCAGCGCGGTCAGCGTCAGATCGACGACCCGCTCCTGCCCGATGAACCTGCGGGTGATCGAGGATTTGGCCTGCTGCAGCTTTTCTTCCAGGGCTTCGATCTCGGCGACGAGCTCGGCAGGTTCGGACATGACATTCCCTTCCGTGAAGATATATGGTGGAAGTGTATCGCGCTGCGAGGAAATGGCAAAAACAATGAGCGCACAAAAATCCGTGACGCCCTCGGCGGACAGCCTTGCCGCGTCGGTCAAGGCCGCAAAACCAAAGGGTTTGCCCCCGGTCCACCTGTGGAATCCGCCGTTTTGCGGCGATCTGGACATGCGCATCGCCCGTGACGGCACCTGGTACTACCAAGGCACTCCGATCAACCGCCCCGAAATGGTCCGGCTGTTTTCCTCGATCCTGAAAAGGGAGAATGGCCGCTATTTCCTCGTCACTCCGGTGGAAAAGGTGGGAATCACCGTCGAGGACGCACCGTTCGTGGCCGTCGATGTCGATGCGTCGGGCATTGACGAAGCCCAGATCCTGGAATTCACCACCCATGTCGGCGACACCGCCGCCGCCGGCCCAGATCACCCCATTCGCGTGAGTCGCGACCCCGAAACCGACGAACCCGCGCCCTACATCCTCATCCGCGCCGATCTGGAGGCGCTGATCGACCGCAAGAGCTTCTATCGCCTGGTCGAATACGGAACCCACCACGACGGCTGGTTCGGTGTCTGGTCCGGCGGCACGTTCTTTCCGATCGTTCCGTCGGACGAACTGGAAACGGCATAAGGCGACATGCCCCTTTCCGCGTCCGGACTCGTGCGCCTTCGGCGCGCTCTTCTTGTTTTTTGTTGAGGGACGCTGTCCCTCAAACTCCCTGGGGTATTTTCAACCAGAAAGAAGCCATAATCCTCGCTTCTTTCTGGTCCGAAATACCCCGGGGTGAATTGCCCGCAGGGCAAGAGGGGCAGCGCCCCTTGCAGCAACCGGCTGTGTCGCGTGCGGCAATGATGCACATTGGCGCAGCCGGATACACATACAAAAATAAGAATGTAAGTACAGAGCAGATCGAGGAAGTCCCATATGTTGCCCGCCCGCTTTGCGCCCGCCCTGTTCTGCCTCATCATGTCCGGGGTGATGTCCTGCATCGTCACCTGCGTCGCCACGCTCAAGGCGGCCGGCTTCGGCTCGGAAGCGATGCGCGACTGGATGGCGGCCTGGGCCTTCAGTTGGCCCATCGCCTTTGCGGTCATCCTGATCCTCGGCCCTGCCGTCCGGCGTCTGGTCGGGCAGATGGTCAGGCCCGGGGCCTGACCCGCCGCGAAGAGGGCCCGCCGGGCCTGATGAGCGGCGATCCGGTCAATGCGCCTCGGCCCAGTTGGCGCCGGCCCCGGCATCGACGGTCAGCTTCACGTCCAGCTTCACCGCCGGGTCCGCCGCGCCCTCCATCACCGCACGGGCCGCGGTGACGGTGTCATCGACCGCACCCTCGGCAACCTCGAACAGCAACTCGTCGTGCACCTGCAGCAGCATCTTGGCCGGCAGGCCGTCGATCGCCTCGGGCATCCGCACCATCGCCCGACGGATCACATCCGCCGCGGTGCCCTGGATCGGCGCGTTGATCGCCGCGCGGCGGGCAAACCCGGCATGCGGACCCTTGGCGTTGATCTCGGGCGTGTGGATCTTGCGCCCGAACAGCGTCTGCACATGGCCATGTTCCTTGGCAAAGGCGATGGTGTCGTCCATGTAGCGCCGGATGCCCGGGAAGCGCTCGAAATAGCGGTCGATGAAGCCCTGCGCCTCGGCCCGCGGAATGCGCAGGTTGCGCGCCAGGCCGAATCCTGAAATGCCATAGATCACCCCGAAATTGATCGCCTTGGCCTTGCGGCGGATCTCGGGCGTCATCTCGTCCAGCGGAACATCGAACATTTCCGACGCGGTCATGGCGTGAATGTCCAGCCCATCGGCAAAGGCCTGTTTCAAGGCCGGAATGTCGGCGATATGTGCCAGAATACGCAGCTCGATCTGTGAGTAGTCGAGCGATACCAGCACGTTGCCCGGTTCGGCGATGAAGGCCTCGCGGATGCGGCGGCCCTCCTCGGTGCGCACCGGGATGTTCTGCAGGTTCGGGTCGGTCGAGGCCAGCCGCCCCGTGTTCGCCCCGGTGATGGCATAAGACGTATGCACCCGCCCCGTGTCGGGGTTGATATGGGTCTGCAGTGCGTCGGTATAGGTCGATTTCAGCTTGCTGAGTTGCCGCCAATCCAACACCCGGCGCGGCAGTTCATGCTCCGTCGCCAGATCTTCCAGCACATCGGCGCCGGTCGAATACTTGCCGGTCTTGCCCTTCTTGCCGCCCTCCAGCCCCATCTTGTCGAACAGGATCTCGCCCAGCTGCGCCGGCGAGCCGACATTGAAGGTTTCCCCGGCCAGCTCGTGGATTTCAGCCTCCAACCCGGCCATCTTCTGGGCAAAGGCGTTCGACATCCGGCTCAGCACGTCGCGGTCGACCTTGATGCCATGCATCTCCATCTCGGCCAGAACCGGAACCAGCGGGCGCTCCAAGGTTTCATAGACCGTCGTCACCCGCGCCCGGTGCAACTGCGGCTTGAACAGCTGCCACAGGCGCAGGGTGATGTCGGCATCCTCGGCGGCATAGGCGGTGGCCTCGTCGATCGGCACCTTGTCGAAGGTGATCGCCGATTTGCCTGCGCCCAGCAGCGGCTTGATCGGGATCGGCGTATGCGCCAGATAGCGTTCGCTCAGCGTATCCATGCCATGCCCATGTTCACCGCCATGCATCGCATAGGACATCAGCATCGTGTCGTCGATGGGCGCGACCTGAATGCCGTGCCGGGCAAGGATCTTGGCGTCATATTTGATGTTCTGGCCGATCTTCAGAACCGACGGGTCTTCGAGCAGCGGTTTCAGCAGCGTCAGAGCCTCATCCAGCGGCATCTGCCCCTCGGCCAGCGCGTCCGAGCCGAACAGGTCGTCGCTCGCCCCGTCGCGGTGGGTCAGCGGGATGTAGCAGGCCGTTCCTGGCTCGACGCACAGTGAAACCCCCACCAGATCCGCGATCATCTCGTTCAGCCCGGTGGTCTCGGTATCCACCGCCACCCAACCGCGCTCAAGGGCCTGATCGATCCATTTTTGCAGTGCCCCCGCGTCGCGCACGCATTCGTATTGCGCCGCGTCGAACGGCACCTCTTCGGCCTGCGGCTCCTCGGCCGCCGGTGCAGGCGCATCGACGATCACCGGCGGTTCGACCCCCAGCTTGTCGGCGATCCGCCTGGACAAGGTGCGGAACTCCATCTCGGCCAGAAACGCCATCAGCCGTTCCGGCTCGACATCGCGGATTTCCAGGTCGTCCAGCGTGAAGTCCAGAGGCGTCGCGGTATCCAGCGCAACCAGCCGCTTGGACAGCTCGATCTGGTCCCGCATCTCGATCAGGGTCTGCCGCCGCTTGGGCTGCTTGATCTCCCCGGCTCGGTCCAGCAGGGTTTCCAGATCGCCGAATTCGTTGATCAACAGCGCCGCGGTCTTGACCCCGATCCCTGGCGCGCCCGGCACGTTGTCCACGCTGTCGCCGGCCAACGCCTGCACGTCCACCACCCGCTCGGGGTATACCCCGAACTTCTCGAACACCCCCTCGCGGTCGATGCGCCGGTTCTTCATCGCATCCAGCATCTCGACACCGTCACCCACCAGCTGCATCAGATCCTTGTCCGAACTGACGATGGTCACCCGCCCGCCCGCGTCGCGGGCCTGGCAGGCCAGGGTGGCGATGATGTCGTCGGCCTCATAGCCCTCGATCTCCTTGCAGGCGATGTTGAAGGCCTCGGTCGCCCGCCGCGTCAGCGGGATCTGCGGGCGCAGGTCTTCGGGCATCGCCTCGCGATTGGCCTTGTAGGCGTCGTAAAGATCGTTGCGGAACGTGTGGCTGCCCTTGTCGAAGATCACCGCCAGATGGGTCGGCGCGTCCGGGCCGTGATCGCCGTCCACATAGCGCTGCAGCATGTTGCAGAACCCCGAAACGGCGCCAATCGGCAATCCGTCAGACTTGCGCGTCAGCGGCGGAAGGGCGTGATAGGCGCGAAAGATGAAGGCCGACCCGTCGATCAGATGCAGGTGACAGCCTTTGCCGAACGTGGTCATCGCGCGCCCTTTCCCGTTGATTGCGGCATCACTAATGGCACGGCCCCGGTCGCAGCGCCACACCCCACCTCTTCATCTTGCCGAAAATACTCACGGCCCGGCGCGGGCCACGGGCGCTCAGGCCGACGGGTCGCGCCCCTTCAGCACAAATCTGCAGTCGCAATACGGGCACTCGACCCAGCCGGTGTCCTCGGGGATCTGCAACCAGACACGGGGATGGCCCAATGCGCCTTCGCCGCCGTCACAGGCGACGCGGCGGGTCTCGACGATCCTGGTTTCCGGCGCTTCGATACTCATCGCTGGCGATCCTTCCTGAGTTGTCGGCCTCGCGGGCATGCATTAGGTGCGTTTATGAGCGATGACAAAAGCAGGGGCAAGAGCCACCGATGACCGAAGCGGCAATCCGGATCGAAGGGCTGCGCAAGACCTATCGCGGCGGGCGGGGCCAGCCCGAGAAACAGGCGCTGAAGGGCATCGACCTGACGGTGCCGCGCGGGTC
Organism: Ruegeria sp. BHSB196; assembly: GCF_059613135.1. Lineage (NCBI taxonomy): Bacteria > Pseudomonadati > Pseudomonadota > Alphaproteobacteria > Rhodobacterales > Roseobacteraceae > Ruegeria > Ruegeria sp. BHSB196. Next base: position 26,185 of record NZ_JBXWRY010000029.1, on the reverse strand, counting down.
GGTCTTTGGCCTGCTGGGGCCGAACGGGGCCGGCAAATCGACCCTGATCAACATCCTGGCGGGGCTGGTGATCAAGACCGCCGGCAAGGTCACGATCTGGGGGCACGATCAGGACCGACATCCGCGCCAGTCCCGCGCCGCGATCGGCGTGATGCCGCAGGAGCTGAACCTCGACCCGTTCTTCACGCCCCGCGGCGCGCTCGAGGTGCAGGCCGGGCTCTACGGGGTGCCGAAATCCCGGCGCCGCAGCGACGAGATCCTTGAACTGGTCGGCCTCAGCGACAAGGCCGAGGCCTATGCCCGCACCCTCTCCGGCGGAATGCGCCGGCGGCTCTTGCTGGCCAAGGCGCTGGTGCACCACCCCAGGGTGCTGGTGCTGGACGAACCCACCGCCGGCGTGGACATCGAGCTGCGCCGGATGCTCTGGGCCAACGTGCGCCGGCTGAACGAACAGGGCATGACCATCATCCTGACCACCCACTACCTGGAAGAGGCGCAGGAGATGTGCGACGAAATCGCCATCATCAACCAGGGCGAAAAGGTCGCGCAGGACAGCACCGCCAACCTGCTGGGGCGGCTCGACAGCCGGACCATGGTGATCGTGCCCGACGGCCCGGTGCCGCAGCTGCCGCAGGCCGAGGGCGTGCAGGCGGCGCTGCGCGCGGAGGGCGATCTGGTGCTGCAGTACCAAAGCGCCCGGACCAGCGCCGAACAGGTTCTGGAAGCGGTCCGGCAGGCCGGCATCCGCATCCGCGACGTGCGCACCGAAGAGGCGGATCTCGAGGACGTGTTCCTGGCCCTCACCTCCAGCCGCGCAGACGACCCCCCGGCCGACGACGCGGACCGGCCGCGCCGCGGGATGCACCGGGTCAAGCTCTGACCCGGTCGATCCGCGCCTGGTAGCAGTTGTTCCGGGCCGAGCGCACATGGACATAGGCCACGTCCGCGCGCGCCAGGATCGCCTCCGCCGCAGCCCGCAACCGGTCGGTCGGCGTCACCGCCCCGGTGCCATAGACGATCCGGTCGTCCGGCCCGTATCCCTTGATCAGGTAGTCGGGCGACGAGGTCAGCACCTCCGGCAGATCGGCGCCGACATACCGCTCGCAGGGCTGGGCGCACAGAAAGATCGGCCCGGTTTCGGCATAGGGATGTGTCTCTGCAAAAGGCCGATGGGCCAGGATGAGCATCTCTTCGCCTTCGGGAACGTGGCGCAGGCAGTGGCGGCACGGGTTGCCAGTGCCGGTGGAAATCGCGCGCTCGGGCGCGTGGCCATAGGCGTCGGGCGCCCCGGCCTGAAGGGCGCGGACCTCGGCGGTGGGCAGGGCGGTGATCGTGAACATGGGCATCTCCTTCCTTTGCCCGATCCTGCCCGCCGGCCCGCGCCCGGGCGACCCGTTTCCTGCGCAATGACGGGACCGACCGGGCGCACCGGGTCAACCTCCGACCGCGCCCTGCTGCGGCCTTCCCTTCGCCGCGCCTGCGGCACGGCGAAATCCAGACGCGATGTTCCTGACCTGACGCTCGCCCGATCCCTGCGACAAAGCCTGTGTGCCAGCGACAAAGGGCCGTGGTTCGAGCCGACTTTCGTGCAGGCTTGCAACGATGCAGCATTCGCGTTTGAATGACCGGACTGCCGGAAAGAAGAACGAAGCATGATTTCCTATGTCACGGTCGGCGCGGATGACATCGCGCGCGCGAAAGGGTTCTATTCCGCGTTCCTGCCAGCCCTCGGCTACGAACTCGAGGAGGGGCCCGAGGGCCTGAGTTACGTCCTGCCCGCAGACCCGGGGCGGTTTCCCGTTCCGCCGGATTTCTACGTCAAACCCCCCTTCGACGGAGGCCCCGCATCCGCCGGCAACGGGTCCATGGTCGCATTCGAGGCGCGCAGTCAGCGCCAGGTTCGCGACCTGCACGCCGCCGCGCTTGCCGCAGGCGGGTCCGACGAGGGCCAGCCGGGCTTTCGCGCCTCGTATGGACCGCACTTCTATGTCGGCTACCTTCGCGATCCCCAAGGCAACAAGATCGCGCTGTTCTCCAGCGATCCCAACGAACCGGGACGCGACGGTTAGCGCGAGTCGTGGGAGCGGCGGAACCATTCGCCGCGCTCGGCCCGACGGCCCGTTTCCCGCGCAATGACGCGAAGGACTCGAAACAGGAACAAAACGTGAATATACTGCCGACTCGCCATGTATGCCGAGCTGTCGATCACCTCGAACTTCACCTTCCTCACCGGGGCCTCCCACCCCGAGGAGTACATGGAGCGCGCCGTCACCCTGGGCCTGCCCGCCATCGCCATCGCCGATGACAACTCGGTGGCCGGCATCGTCCGCGCCCATACCCGCGGACGCGAGATCGCCCGCAAGGTGCGCGAACGCCGCGACTGGGAACGGCACAACACGCCCATCGGCCCGCCCCGCCCCGATCACATCCCGAAACCGCCTTCATTCCCGGTGCATGCGGTGCCGCGGCTGATCCCGGCGGCGAAACTGATCTTCACCGACGCCCCGCCCGTCACCGCCCTGCCGCTCGACCGGCAGGGCTGGGCCAGCCTGTGCCGCATCCTCTCCACCGGACGGCTGCGCGCCGAAAAGGGCGACTGCATCCTGCACCTGTCCGACCTGCTGGACTTTCCCGACGGTCTCCACCTGCTGCTCTGGCCACAGGCGGGCCGGTCCGCGGGCGGCGCGGCCCCGTGGGTGCCACAGGCGCAACGGATGGCGCGCCGCTTTGCCGGGCGGATGCACCTGCTGCTCACTCCCCGCTATGACGGGGCGGATGCCGCGCGTTTTGCCGCGTTAGAGACGGAATCGCGCCGGATCGGCATTCCCACCCTCGCCAGCGCCGCGCCGCTGATGCATCACGGCCGCCGCCGCAGGCTGGCCGATGTGCTGACCGCGATCCGCCTGCGCCGCAAGGTGGACGAGCTGGGCCGCCACGCGCTCGCCAATGGCGAACAGCGCCTGCGTTCGGAAGCCGAGATGCTGCGCATCTTCAAGGACTTTGAGGGCGCCGTGGCCCGCGCCCATGCGCTCAGCCAGCAGCTTACCTTCTCGCTGGACGAGCTGCGCTATGAATATCCCAGCGAGGTCAGCGGCTCAGAGACCCCCGCCCAGCGCCTGCACCGTCTGGCGCACGAGGGGCTGGCCTGGCGCTACCCCGCCGGCGCGCCCGAAAAGGTGCAGGCCATGCTGGCGCATGAACTGGCGCTGATCGGCAAGCTGAAATACGAGCCCTATTTCCTCACCGTCCGCGACGTGGTGCATTTCGCCCGCTCCCGCCACATCCTCTGCCAGGGCCGCGGCTCGGCGGCCAATTCGGTGGTCTGCTACTGCCTCGGCATCACCTCGGTCAGCCCGGAAATGGGCACCATGGTGTTCGAACGCTTCGTCTCCGAGGCGCGCGACGAGCCGCCCGACATCGACGTGGATTTCGAACACGAACGCCGCGAAGAGGTGATCCAGCACATCTACGACCGCTATGGCCGCCACCGCGCCGGCCTCTGCGCCACGGTGGTGCATTACCGCGGCAAGCGCGCCATCCGCGAGGTCGGCCGCGCCATGGGCCTGACCGAAGACACCATCAGCGCGCTGTCCTCGCAGCTGTGGGGCTTCTTCTCGACCGCGGGGCTGGAGGCCGAACGGATGCGCGAGATCGGCCTCGACCCCGAGGATCGCCGCCTGAAACAGACCCTGATGCTGGTGCATGAGATCAACGGCTTCCCCCGCCACCTCAGCCAGCATGTGGGCGGCTTCGTCATCACCGAGGGGCGGCTGGACGAACTCGTGCCCATCGAGAATGCCACGATGGAGGACCGCACCGTCATCTGCTGGGACAAGGACGACATCGACAGTCTGGGCATCCTCAAGGTCGATGTCCTCAGCCTCGGGATGCTGACCTGCATCCGCAAGGCGTTCGACCTGATCGCCCAGCACCACCAGACCGACTATACGCTGGCCACCCTGCCGCCCGAGGATCCGGCGGTCTACGACATGCTCTGCCGTGCGGATTCGGTCGGCGTCTTCCAGGTGGAAAGCCGGGCGCAGATGAACTTCCTCCCCCGGATGCGGCCGCGCAATTTCTACGATCTGGTGATCGAGGTCGCCATCATCCGCCCCGGCCCCATCCAGGGCGACATGGTGCATCCCTATATCCGGCGGCGGAACGGCGAGGAGGCGGTCGAGTTTCCCTCGGACGCGCTGGGCGAGGTGCTGGGCAAGACGCTGGGCGTGCCGCTGTTTCAGGAACAGGCGATGCAGATCGCCATCGTCGGCGCGGGCTTCACCCCGGAACAGGCCGACCGGCTGCGCCGCTCGCTGGCGACTTTCAAGAAGCACGGCAATGTCAGCGAATTCCGCACCCTGTTCCTGCGCGGCATGCAGCGCAACGGCTATGACGCCGAATTTGCCGAGCGCTGTTTCTCGCAGATCGAGGGCTTCGGCTCCTACGGCTTCCCCGAAAGCCACGCGGCCAGCTTTGCGCTGCTGGTCTATGCCAGCGCCTGGATCAAGTGCCACCATCCCGGCATCTTCGCCTGCGCGCTGCTGAACTCGCAGCCGATGGGGTTCTACGCGCCCGCCCAGATCGTGCGCGATGCGCGCGAACACGGGGTTGAGGTGCGCCCGGTCTGCATCAATGCCAGCTACTGGGACAACGTGATGGAACCCGACGGGCGCGGCGGGCTGGCCCTGCGGCTGGGCTTCCGCCAGATCAAGGGCCTGCGCGAAGAGGACGCCAGCTGGCTCACCGCCGCGCGCGGCAACGGCTACCACGAGGTCGAGGATGTCTGGCGCCGCGCGGGCCTTGGTCCTTCGGTGATCGAACGGCTGGCCGAGGCCGACGCCTTCGCCGCCTGCGGCCTCAGCCGGCGCGAGGCGCTCTGGGCCGCCAAGGCCATCGCCACCGCCAAACCCCTGCCGCTCTTCGCGCAGGATCTGGAGGGCGAGGCGCTGGCCGAACCCGTCGCCCTGCTGCCCCGGATGAGCCTGGGCGAGGAAGTGGTCGAGGACTACGTCGCCCTGCGCCTCAGCCTCAAGGCCCACCCCGTCGCGCTGCTCAGGCCCCTGCTGACGCCGGGGATCTAACGCAGGGCGCGCGCCACCCGCGCTGCCGCCGCGCCCGCTTGTTTCCCGAGCCCTTGCGTCGTGCACGAAATGCACCGTCCTTCACCGCCCGTCCTGTCCGCATCGGACCATGCGGACCGGGTTCGGACGGTCGAGCAGACCCTTGTCCGGCCAGGAAATGCTCCGACGGCGCGGATGACAGATCGCAGGCCGCAATGGACAGGGAAACCGCGTTGCGAATACCCTGCCGGGCAAGGATCCGGCCTCCCTGCCATCGGGAACCTCCGGGTTCGGCAACGGCCGTTGCCGGGAAGGACCAAGACCGTGAGCAAGGCAACGCCCAGCTTCCACTATGCCAGCCTGCGCGCCGACGACCGGGGCGAAACCCGCTTTGAGGCGTGCGAAATCGCCCTCGACATTCGACGCTATGCCGAGTCCGCGCCGCCGGTCGCGATGTCGGTGCTCGAAGCCGCAAACCGGCTGGCCGTTCTGGTCCTGCCCGCCGGCCTGGTGGCCGACAGATTCCATGCGGCGCCGCATCCGCAATGGGTGGTCGTGCTGTCGGGGGATCTCGAGATCACGGCGGGCTCCGGTGAGCGCAGACGCTTTCGACCCGGCTCCGTGCTGCATGTCCGCGATACCGGCACCGGCGGCCACCTGACCCGCGTCGTCGGCGATGCCGACGCCGTCCTGCTGGTTGCCGAACTGGACTGAGGGGATCCCCCTGGCGCAGGCCCGGCCGGCAGGTTGCGCCGGCCGGACAAGCCTGCGACTGTTCGGGCGCGGCCATGGAAAGAACGCCCGATGACGCAAAGGATAGCAGATCGCTACGACCGGTTCGCGCGGGTCGAGGCCGCCGGACAATCGCCGCTCTATGAAGGGCTGGCGCGGCACGTCGCCCGGTCCCGGGTCGCGCTCGACTTCCTGTCGGGCCTGCCGCGCGACCGGCAGCAGCCGAACCTCCTGTTCGCGGCCTTGCGCCATGTCGCGGGCAAGGTCGTCGCGCCGCAGGAACTCGACGCAACGATCCGGCAGCGCGCCGAGGAGATCGCCGCCGTCATGCTGGCGCGCACCACCCAAACCAACGAACCGGGACGCTGCGCGGCGCTGCTGCCGGTGCTGGCGCGGATCGAGGGGCCGCTCGCCCTGATCGAAGTCGGCGCCTCGGCCGGTCTGTGCCTCCTGCCGGACGCCTATGGATACGACTGGGGCCGGCACCGGCTGGCCCCGCCGCCGCGCCCGGGAACGCCGGCGCCCGTTTTTCCCTGCCGGGCGTCAAATGACGTGCCCTTGCCATCGCGACATCCGGAAATCGTCTGGCGGGCCGGCCTAGACCTGAACCCGCTCGATGTCTCGGACGAGCAGGACATCGCATGGCTCGAAGCCCTGATTTGGCCCGAGCACCATGCGAGGCGCACGCGCCTGCGGGCCACCCTGTCGGTCGCCCGCGACTCACCGCCCCGCGTCGAAACCGGCGATCTCCTGCGGGATCTGCCCGCGCTGATGGCCGAAGCGCCTGCGGACGCCACGGTCGTCGTCTTTCACACCGCCGTCCTGAACTATGTGGAACCGCCGGCCGACCGGGCAGCGTTTGCCGGCAGCATGATCGGCTCCGGCGCCGAATGGATCAGCAACGAAAGCCCGTCGGTCTTTCCGCAGTTCGCGCCCCGGTTCCAACCTGTTCGCGAGGACATGTTTCTGTTGTCCAGAAACGGACATCCCGTGGCGTGGACGGGACCGCACGGCCAAGCGATCGACTGGATCGCGGCGGACCGAGGACAGGAGATCGGCGCCACCTGACCGTCAGGACCGCCGCCGCGCCCTTTCGATCCCGGGTTTATCCTGTAGGATGGTCCGAACGGTCTCTTCGGGCCGGGCAGATGACGACAACCCATGAGGTGGACATGACGGAAGGAACCTTGTCGCAGCAGGAGGTTGACGCGATCGATCAGGTCGTGCGGCAGACGCTGGTGAACATCACCGACCATGACCCGCAAGCCTGGCTTGCGCATTGGACGCCCGATGCGCGCCTGATGCCGCCGGGGATGCAGACCGTGACCGGCCACGCGGAACTTGCCGCCTGGATCAGGGACTGGCCACCGGTCAAGCGGTTCGAGGTTCAGGCGATGACCATCGAAGGCGCCGGCGATCTCGCCGTCGCGATCTGCGACTTCGAAAGGGTCATCGCGACGCCCGAGGGCCAGGACCAGCACCAGCCGGCGCGGCAAATGCTGAAACTTCGACGCCAGCGGGACGGAACCTGGCGCATCGCCGCGGCCATCTTCAACGCGCGCTCCTGACAGGGTTGCGGGCCGGGCCGGTTGCCGCTCGAACCGGGCGTCAATCCACCGTGAAGTTCGAATGAACGAATTCGCTGACGCCGGACAGCACCAGCTCCACCGAAACCGCGGCCAGGAGGATGCCCAGCATGTTGGTGCCGATGCGAATGGTCGTTTCGTTGATGAACCGGGCGGCGGCGGCCGCAAAGACCATCGAAATCCAGTACAGAAAGACGATGACGGTCGCGACCGCGCCAAGCGCGGCGAAGTCGGCGAAAGTCGTCAGGCGGCTGCTGAAGATGATCGCCGTGGTGAACATGCCCGGACCGGCCAGCAGAGGGATCGTGAGAGGGTAGACGCCGATGTTCCTGTTCGTGGCGGCGGTCTTTTCTCGGGCCGCCGGAATCTTCTCTTCGACCTTGGTCTTGTCGACAAAGAGCATCTGGAACGCGAGAACCAGAATGATCAGACCGCCCGCGATCTTGAAGGACGGGACGTTGATGCCCAGAACCAGCAGGATCTGATCGCCGACGATGGCCGTCAGGACCAAGGCGCAGAACATCGTCACCGCCGCCGTCGCCGAGGTGCGCCGAAGCTCGGCGGAACTGAACCCCTGAGTCATGCCGAGAAAGACCGGCACGGTGTAGAGCGGATTCACGAAAGCGAACAGAGCCAGCAGAAAGTCCACGAACAGATTGTGATTGAACATGCGCCCCACCCCCCAAGTCGGTCAACCGTGGAACCCCGGTTCCTGCCCGCACGAGAATAGCACGAAAGCGGCCCTTTATGGGTCCACCGCTGACGATGCTCTAATTCCCCCGCCGCAGAGTGACGGACAGGGCGCGCTGTTTTCGGGACGTGCGCTTCTTCCTCCGGCATGATCGCCACGGGCTTTCGCATTCCTCCGGACGGTTCGGTGATCCCATCGGAGCGCGCGTCGGCCTGCGCCGATCAGCCAAGCCCGAGCAACCCGAAACCTTGCCCGAACCTTGACGGGAAATTTCGTACAAAACGGAAGAGACCCCCCTGAAACGTGTTACAAAAAAGAAGGTTCACCCCCGCGCGGGCACAAGGTAGAAGACGCCCAGAGCAGTTTCCGGAGACCGATCATGCCCGCGCCCAAGCCCGTTGTCCTGTGCATCCTCGACGGCTGGGGCCTGTCCGACGACACCACGGCGAACGCTCCCTACCTCGCCCACACCCCCACCTTCGACTCCCTCATGTCCAAAGGCCCCCACGCGCGGCTGATCACCCACGGCCCCGATGTTGGCCTGCCCAGCGGGCAGATGGGCAATTCCGAGGTCGGGCACACCAATATCGGCGCCGGCCGGGTGGTGGCGATGGACCTCGGACAGATCGACCTGGCGATCGAGGACGGGTCGTTCTTCGACAACGCCGCACTTCGGGATTTCATAGCAAAAACAAAGGCTAGCGGCGGAACGGCCCACCTGATGGGCCTGGTGTCGGACGGCGGGGTGCACGGGCATCTCAACCACATCGTCGCTGCGGCGCAGGCGATCACGGGGGCCGGCGTTCCGGTGGCGCTGCACGCCATCACCGACGGCCGCGACGTGGCGCCGAAATCGGCCTACGGCTATCTGGCCGAGCTTGAGGAGCGTCTGCCGGAAGGTGCCCGGATCGTCACCGTCTGCGGGCGCTACTTCGCCATGGACCGCGACAATCGCTGGGAACGCATCGGCGAAGCCTACGAGGCCATCGTCCAAGGCAAGGGCCGCACCGTCACCACCGCCCACTCGGCCGTCGATCACGCCTACAACCAGTCGGAAACCGACGAATTCATCGCCCCCACGGTGCTCTCCGGATACCAGGGACTCAAGGACGGAGACAGCTTTTTCTGCCTGAATTTCCGCGCCGACCGGGCCCGCGAGATCCTGCGCGCGATCGGCGAGCCGGACTTTGCGGAATTCGACACCGGCCCCCGGCCGAAACTCGCGGCGCTGCTGGGCATGGTCGAGTATTCCGACGGCCACAACGCCTATATGACCACGGTCTTTCCCAAGCGCGACATCGTCAACACGCTCGGCGCCTGGGTCGCCAGGCAGGGCCTGCGCCAGTTCCGTCTGGCCGAGACCGAGAAATATCCGCACGTGACCTTCTTTCTCAACGGCGGCAAGGAAGACCCGGAGCCGGGCGAGGACCGCTACATGCCCAACTCGCCCAAGGTCGCCACCTATGATCTTCAGCCCGAAATGTCGGCCGCCGAAGTCACCGAGAAATTCGTCGAGGCCATCGGCGCGGGCTATGACCTGATCGTGACCAACTATGCCAATCCCGACATGGTCGGGCATACCGGCGACCTGAAGGCGGCAATCAAGGCCTGCGAGGCGGTCGATCAGGGTCTGACACAGGTGATTTCGGCTCTGGAACAGGCCGGAGGCGCGATGATCGTCACCGCCGATCACGGCAATTGCGAGGTGATGATCGATCCGGAAACCGGCGGTCCGCACACCGCGCATACGCTGAACCCGGTCCCGGTTGCGCTGGTTGGCGGACCCGAGGGCGCAACGCTGCGCGACGGACGTTTGTCCGATCTGGCCCCCACGTTGCTGGAGCTGATGGGCCTGCCCGTGCCGCCCGAGATGACGGGCAAGAGCCTGCTGGCATGAGGCGATGGCTCGCAGTATCGGCCGCGCTGCTCTGGGCGCCCGTCGCCACTGCCCAGACAGACGCCGCCAGCGCCGCCCTTGCGGCGGCTGAACTGCTGGAACAGGCGTCGGTTTCGCTGAACGAGGCGGAAAGCGCGCGCGACCGAGTCCGCGCCCTGACCGAGACGATTCAGGCTTACGAGGCCGGCCTGGCCGCGATGCGGCAGGGCCTGCGCAGGGCCGCGACCCGCGAGGCGCAGCTGACTGCCGAACTGCGCGCGCGCGAACGGGAAATCTCCGACCTTCTGGGGATTCTGCAAACCATCGAAACCACGCCTCCCCCGGTCCTGACGCTGCATCCCTCCGGGCCGCTGGGCGCCGCACGGTCCGCCATGATCATGGCCGAAGTCACCCCGGCGCTGCAGACGCGCGTCCAGGCGCTGAACGCCGATCTTGACGAGGTCCGAACCCTCCGGAACCTGCAGCAGAACGCGGCTGACACCCTGGCCGAAGGGCTGTCTGGCGTTCAGCAGGCGCGTGTCGATCTGAGCAAGGCGGTGTCCGAACGCACCGACCTGCCCCGCCGCTTCGTCGAAGACCCGGTGCGCACGGCGATCCTGATCTCGTCGACCGAAACGCTCGAGGGTTTTGCCAGCGGCTTGTCCGAGATCGCGGCCGGCCCGATCGCGGCCACCGAGGCCGACATCGAAGCGCAGAAGGGCCGGATCGACCTGCCGGTGAGGGGGGTCGTCCTGCGCCGCGCGGGCGAGGCGGATGCGGCCGGCGTCGCGCGGCCGGGTCTGATCGTCGCGACCAGGCCGCGGGCGCTGGTGGTGTCGCCGACCGCCGCGACGATCCGCTATCGCGGGCCGTTGCTGGACCTCGGAAACGTCGTCATCCTCGAACCCCAACCTGATCTTCTGTTCGTCTTCTCCGGCCTGCAGGAGGTTTTCGGCGATCCCGGACAGGTCGTTCCGGCCGGCAGCCCGGTCGGTCTGATGGCGGGCGCGGCGCCGGAAATCGGCGCAATTTTGTCAACAAGCGGTGATGGCACTGGAACTGAACGCCCGGAAACGCTCTATATAGAGGTACGGAAGGGTGGAAACCCCGTGGACCCCGAGGCGTGGTTCCGAACGGACAAGGATGGATAGACTCTTATGAAGAAATTCGTGATGGCCGGTCTGGCCGGGACTCTGGCGGGCGTGATCGCCACGACCCAGGTTGCCGGTCCGCTTTTGGCGCAGGAAGAAAAGAACAACGCCAGTGTGTACGAGCAGCTGGACCTTTTCGGAGACATATTCGAGCGCATTCGCGCGCAATATGTCGAAGAGGTCGAAGCCGACGAACTGATCGAAGCGGCCATCGACGGGATGCTGACCTCGCTCGATCCGCATTCCAGTTATCTTTCCCCGGACGATGCCGAGCAGATGCGGGTGCAGACGCGCGGCGAATTCGGCGGTCTGGGCATCGAGGTCACGCAGGAAGAGGGCTTCGTCAAGGTGGTCTCGCCGATCGACGGCACCCCGGCGGACGAGGCCGGGATCGAGGCGGGCGATTTCATCACCCATGTGGACGGCGAAAGCGTGCTGGGGCTGACACTCGACAAGGCCGTGGACCTGATGCGCGGGCCGGTCGGGTCCGAGATCGTGATCACCGTGGTTCGCGAGGGCGAGACCGAACCCTTTGATGTCAGCATCATCCGCGACACCATCAAGCTGACGGCCGTGCGAGCACGGACCGAAGGCACCAGCGTGGTTCTGCGGATCACGACCTTCAACGACCAGACCTTCCCCAATCTCAAGGAAGGGCTGGAAAAGCAGATCGAAGAGGCCGGCGGCATCGACAAGATCAACGGCGTCGTACTGGACCTGCGCAACAATCCCGGCGGTTTGCTGACCCAGGCGATCAAGGTCACGGACGCGTTCCTGGAAAAGGGCGAGATCGTTTCGACGCGCGGACGCAACCCGGAAGACGGCGAACGGTTCAACGCCTCGGCCGGGGATCTGGTCAAGGGCAAACCGATCGTCGTGCTGATCAACAGCGGTTCCGCTTCGGCCTCGGAAATCGTTGCCGGCGCGTTGCAGGATCATCGCAGGGCCATCGTGGTCGGCACCAAGAGTTTCGGCAAGGGTTCGGTCCAGACGGTGATGCCGCTGCGCGGGGACGGGGCCATGCGCCTGACCACCGCGCGCTACTACACGCCGTCGGGGCGTTCGATCCAGGCGCTGGGCGTGAGCCCGGACATCGTGGTGGAACAGCCGCGCCGCCGCCCGGAAGCCGAAGAGGATGAGGACGCATCGCCCAACACCCGCTCCGAAGCCGATCTGCGCGGGCGTCTGAACAATGACAGCCTCAGCGAGGATGAAGTCCGTCAGATCGAAGAGGACCGGGCCAAGGCCGAAGCCGCGGCGGAACTGCGCGAGCAGGACTATCAGCTTGCCTATGCCATTGACATCCTGAAAGGTCTGTCGGCCTTCGGTTCCGAGAACTGAGACCATCGGCACCCGTTCGAAAGGGCCGCTTTCGGGCGGCCCTTTTTTCGTCTGGCGGTGTTGGGTGCTCAGGCCTCGACCTTGTGCAGCTTTTCCTCGTCCAGCAACGCGGACAGGATGATTCCGACGGAGGCGGACAGAAAGGCGACGAAGAAGGCGACCTGCATACCGCTGTCAAAGCCCGCGATCGAGGCGCTGCGGATCTGTTCGACCTTCTCCGGGTCGAATTTCGCCAGAACGGCCTGGGCGGATTGGGTGGAAAGCGTTCCGGCGTTCAGAACCTTTTCTTCGGCCGCCGTCAGGTCGATATGCGCCGCGGCAAGGTGCTTACGCATCTCGAACAGGCCGACCGTGTAAACGATCGCCGTCGCCACGGCGACCGCGACCGCGCCACAGACCAGGTGCACCATGAAACTCAGCCCGCCGACCAGCCCGGCGCGTTCCGGCTTGACGGCGCATACCGCGGCTGTGCCGGACGGCCCCACCGTCAAGGTCGCGCCGAGGCCGATGAGGAACAGGCCGGGCAGGATGTGGAAGTAACCCAGATCGCTGGGCATCAAGACAACGCTGAGCGGCCCGACCGTCGCCACGACATAACCGAACAGCAGCAGCCGCTTCGGTCCGAAATCGTTGTAGAGCGTACCGGACAGGACAGAGCCAATGGCCAGAAACACCGTCAGGGGGGCCAGCCCCAGGGCGGATTCGAACGGCGACCAGCCCAGCGATTTCTGCATGAACTGCGGAAAATAGAGCAAGGCAATGAATACGCCAGGAACGTTCACGCCGTTCAGGGCCAGCGCGATCTTGAACTCGCGGTTCTGCATCAGCTGCGGCATCAGAAGCGGTTCGAGCACCCGTTTTTCGACCCGCGGAAACACCGTGAACAGCACGGCGCTGATCGCAAACAGCATCAGGATCGGCGCCGATGTCCAGCCCCAGTCGGCGCCGACATCCAGCGCGTAGAGCAGGCAGAGGATCGCGACGGACAACACGGCGATACCGGCATAGTCCACGTGCTCGCCCTGTTTGTGATCCTTTTCGCGGGCCATCAGTTTCCGGATCGTCACCATCGAAACGATGGCGAAGAACACATTGGCCCCGAAGAACAGCCGCCAATCCCCCAGATTCACGGCCGCGCCGCTGATCATGGGACCAAAGACATTGCCGCTGGTCGCGCCGGCAAGGATCAGGCCCATCACCAGGGCGCGGTGTTCCGGTTTCGCGACCTTCGTCGCACCGAAGGCCAGGGTGCAGGGCCAGATGCAGCCGGCGCCGATGCCCTGCAGCGCCCGCGCGCCGATCAGTACCGGAAGGTTCGGCGCCAACAGGCAGATCACGGACGAGACAAGAAAGATCATCAGGCCGATCATCAGAACCCGCCGGTGTCCGTACATGTCCCCGAACCGGCCCCCCGCGACCATCGTCATGGCGAAGAACAGGGCGTAGATGTTCAGAACCCACTGGCTGCTGGTGATGTCGGCGTCAAAGGCGACCTCGATCGCAGGCACCAGCATCAGCGCGCCGGTGAAATCGATTCCGATGCCGAAGGCTGTCACCATCAGGGCGACGATCTTGAAAATGCTGGTGCGATCCATTCGGGCATTCCATGCTGTGCCGACACCATTGGTGCCCGATCACGGCCCAAAAGGACAGAAAATTAGGAAAATTTCTTGTGCGCACAGGCGACAGCGCGGCGCGGACTAGGCCTGGCTGTCCCGAGCCAGGCGCCGAAACGCCCGTTTCAGCAGGTCGAGTTCGGCCCGCAGCAACTCGACTTCGGCTCGCAGATCCTCGGCGGCCGGATCGCCCGCGATCAGGGTGATGCCGCCCAGTTTGCTCTGGCTGTCCTCGTCCTGGATCAGGATGCAATGCACGCCCTCGGACAAGGCGCCGGCCGGAATCGGAATCCGCACCCGCCACCCGTCGGCGTCCCTCTCCACCTCGATGCCCATGACAGGCTCGTTCTGGTGATGAGCCGAGATCCTGGGGGGATGATCTCCGGCCGGGCCACCGCTCAGATGGCCTTCCCAGATGCCGCTCTCGAACCGGGTCTTCGTCAGGACAGGTTGGCTCATACCCTCGCCTCGCTCACAGATCGGCCCGGTGATAGCGGCTCAGCGTCAGATCGCGCAGAACGATCCGGTTCCAGCCGGGATCCTGCAGGAACACGTCCAGCCAGATTTTTTCGACCCGGCGTTCGTTCATGTCCGCATAGGCCAGGTCGAATTCGGCGCTGCCGCCCTGCGTGACCGAGCTCAGATCGCGCGTCATCTGGTCCGTGTTGGGACCGTGCTGCACGTTCAGGCGCGCCATGATGGCGGCCGGCCGCTCGGCTTCGGCGGCCAGATCCGCGCGGATCACGTGCGACCGGGTCAGCATCCGGGTTGCTTCCGGGGGCAGGTCGATCGCGAGCGCCAGAAAGGAGCCCTGAAAACCGAAAACCTCGACGCACAGCCCGTAGGGCGCCAGATCTTCGTCGCGGGTGTTGCGCAATTGGCGCAGGGCGACTTCGGACAGGGGACAATCGTGGAAAACCGACGCTTCGCCATTGATCCGCGCGCCGTTCCCGGCAGGCGCAAGGCCGGGCTGCGGCAGCGGACCGCGCCACAAAGCCGGCCGCCAGGCCCAATCCGCACCCTGCGGGCGGGGAAACTGTTGCGTGCCGATGCGGGGCCGGGCCAAACGCCCGTCCGCGACGTGGATCACCTCGTCCAGGTTGCGCCGCAGTTCACGTGCGCGCGTGCCTAACAGGCGCAACCGCGCCAGATCCGCGTCCGCGCAGCCGCGGGCGGCGGTGCGCCAGCGTTGCAACGCTCTTTTGTGCAGAAACCGGTCGAGCAGGCTGTCCATGACCTTTCCGTTTGCGCCCGTGCGCGTTGATCCCTGTTTAGCCAGAGAAGGCCGCAAAGATAAAGGCGGCACGATGAAGAGACCCCTAAAAACCTCCACCCCGCGCGTTCCGTCATCGGCGCAGATTGCCGGGCGCTGCGCCGAATGGTCCCTGCATTCTTGTAATCGCGCCGGTCAGTGCTTACCGTAAGTGTCCCGGTGGCAGTGGGTTTTCCGCGTCGTGCCGCGGATCGCTCCAGCAAAGTCAGGGACCGGGCAATGGAACCGAGCTTGTTTTCGTTCATCTGGAAGTATTCCAAACGGCAACAGTTCGTTCTGCTGTTTCTGACGGTCCTCTCGTTCCCGTTCCTTTACGCCTCGCTGGAACTGCCCAAACGGATCATCAACGATGCCATCGGTGCGCCCACGGCGAATATCGACCTGTGGGGCATGACCCTGACGCAGGTGCAGTACCTGCTGGTCCTGTGTTTCGCCTTTCTGGCGACCGTGCTGATCGGCGGCGTCATGAAGATGCGGATCAACACGATGAAAGGCGTGCTGTCCGAGCGCATGCTGCGGCGGTTGCGCTATACGCTCATCAGCCGGATGATGCGGTTCCCCAGGCCCTATTTCGCCACCACCAGCCAGGGCGAACTGGTTTCGATGATCACCTCCGAAGCCGAGCCGATGGGTGGCCTGATGGGGGATGCCATCGCGCAGCCGGTGTTCCAGGCCGGTCAGATGCTGACCATCGTGACCTTCCTGTTCATGCAAAGCGTGTGGTTCGGCCTGGCCTCGATCGCGCTCATTCCCCTGCAGGCATGGCTGATCCCCATGCTGCAGCGTCAGATCAACCTGCTGAACAAGGACCGCATCCAAGAGGTGCGCAGGCTCAGCTCGGAAATCGGCGAAAGCGCGGCCGGCATCAGCGACCTGCGCGCGAACGGTGGCTGGCGCTTTCGGCTGGCGCAGTTCACCGACCGGCTGGGCCGCCTGTTCGAGATCAGGTTCAGGATCTACCAGAAGAAATTCTTCATGAAGTTCCTCAACAACCTGATCACCCAGATGACCCCGTTCCTGTTCTATTCGGTCGGCGGGTACCTGGCGATCCAGGGACAGATCACGGTGGGGGCCCTGGTGGCGGCGCTGGCGGCCTACAAGGATCTGTCCAATCCCTGGAAGGAGCTCTTGTTCTATTACAACCAGGTGCAGGACATGTCCCTGCGCTGGCAGATCGTGACCGAGCGTTTCGCGCCGCGCGACATGATTCCGGAGCATCTGTTCGAGGGTCGCCCCGAGGACATCCCGCATCTGCGCGGCCAGATCGAGTTGCGGGACGTGACCGTGCAGGACCAGGACGGCAACGTCATTCTCGAGGATATCGACCTGACCATTCCGCCCGGCGCCCGCGTGGCGATCCAGTCGTCCCGCGCATCCGAACGGCAGGCCATCGCCCAGTTGCTGACCCGCGAAGTGCTGCCGACGCGCGGCGAGGTGGTGATCGCGCGCCACAAACTCAACGATCTGCATCAGGCGGTGATCGCCGCCCGCGTGGGATACGCCCATTCCCGCCCCTACCTGTTCGATGGAACATTGGGGGACAACCTGCTGATGCCGCTGCGCACCCATCCTCGCGCTTCGGCGGACATGTCGCGCACGCCCGACCGCTGGCAGACCGAAGCCGAACGGGCGGGCAACAGCACCGATTCGCTCACCGAGGACTGGACCGACCCCAGCCTTGCCGGGTTCGAGGACGAAGAGCAGGTGCGCGACTGGTGGTTCAACCTGGTCGAGGCGATGGGCATCGACGAGTTCATGTTCCGCCGCACCCTTCGGTCGCGGTTCGATCCCGCGCGGCATCCGAACTTGGCCCGCGCCATCGTCGATCTGCGGCCGACCGTGGCCGAGCGCATCGCCGCCAAGGGGCTGGACGAATTCGTGTACCGGTTCGAACCCGACCGCTTCAATCCCGCCGTACCGCTGGGCGGCAACCTGCTCTATGCCGCGCCGACCCGCGACATATCGCCGGAATCCCTGGCCAGCGATCAGGGCTTCATCCGGATGCTGCACGGTCAAGACCTGGCAAACGAAGCGCGCGACATCGCGCTGGGCGTCGTCGAAACGCTCAAACAGACCTTTGGCCGGGATGACACCGATCACCCGCTGTTCCGGAGGCTTGGGATGAAACCGGAAATGTACCACCGGTTGATCGACATCGCCGAGCGGCGCGCGGCGCGCGGTGATCGCGCGCTGAGCGAACAAGACCGTGCCCTGCTGCTGACCATACCCTTCCTGCTGACCGCCGAGCAGATCGGTCCGAGCTTTCCCGAGGAATACAAGGAAAAGATCCTCGCCATCCGCCGGAGCCAGTCCGAAACGCTGCGCGACATGCTGGGAAGCATGTTCGTTCCGGTCGCGCCGGATCAATACGTTCCGCGTCTGACCGTGATGGAGAACGCGCTTTTCGGCCGCGTTTCGATGATGGCGGGCGCGCGTCAGGACGAAATCGAGGATGTGGTGGCGGATGTGCTGAACGACGCCGGGCTGCGCCGCCGCATCGCCGCCATCGTCTATGATCTGCCGTCGGGGCTGGGCGGAACGAACCTGCCCACGGTGTTCCAGGAACGCGCCGCCTTTTCGCGGGCCGCGATCAAGAAGCCCGACATCCTGATCCTCGACAAGGCGCTGGCCAGCCACGACTCGCAAAGCCGGCTTCGCACGCGGCAGAAACTGCGCGCATTGCTGCCCGATTCGATCATGATCTTCATGGAGGATTCGTTTGCCCACCCCGAGGCTTACGATCTCTTCATCGAAATCAAGGATGGCCGGATCGACGGCGTATCCCGGTCTCAGCTCGAACTGGGCGAGGGCGCGGCGGCCGATCTCAGCCGCAAGCTCAACGTGATCGCCGCCACCGAACTGTTCAGCCAGCTCGACGCGCGCAACCAGCGCCTGCTCGCCTTCACCGCGCAATGGTACGAGGTCGCGGCCGGTCAGGTCGTGTTTTCCCGCGGGCAGGCAGCGGACGCGGTCTATTTGTGCTTTGAAGGCCGGGCCGAGTTGCGGCTGCCGATCGACGGCCGCGAGGCGCGCCCGATCTCGGTGGTCGAACCCGGCCGCCTGATCGGCGATCTTTCGGTCATCACCGGCGCGCCGCGCCAGTTCGACTTGGTGGCCCAGGTCAAGAGCAAGTTCCTGCGGATCGGGGCAGAGGAATTTCGTGCGGTGGTGGAAAACGACGCGACGGTTGCGGTGCAGTTGCTCGAAACCGTGGCCGGCTATCTGGTGGACGTTTCCGACAGGCTGCGGGATGCGCGCATCAAGCTGGACGACCTGATCGACACCGAGACCGAAGCGGCGAAAATGGATCACATGCATGGGCGGTGAATTCGGACCTTCCGCATATGCCGCGCATGAGCAGCTTGTCGCCCCGGCGCGTCCTCGGCGCGAGATCTGGCGGCTGCTGACCGGGCTGGCCGTCGTCGCGGCGGTGGTGTTCGCGATGAACGCCGTTCTGCTCGCGATCGTCAGCGGGCTGGGGTCGGAAATCCGCGTCATGGAGTTCCTGGCGGGCACCGCGCCGCTGGGCATGCTGGTTCTGCTGGCCAGTTTCGGTTTCGTCACTCTGGGTGTCGCGGTCGCGGCCCGGCAACTTCAGAAGCGGTCGCTGGAATCGGTCATCGGCCCCTTTGCGCAGACGGCGCGGCAGTTCTGGCGCGTGCTGCGGATGCTGATGCTGCTGGGCGCCGTCGTCCTCGTGCTGCCGCCCTACGACATGGGGGCGCCACTGGAACGCAATCTGCCCTTCGCGACCTGGCTGGTGCTGCTGCCGTTTTCGATCCTGGCGGTGCTGATCCAGACGAGCGCCGAGGAAATCCTGTTTCGCGGCTATCTCCAACAAAGCCTCGCGGCCCGCTTTCGTTCGCCCCTGGTCTGGATGATCCTGCCCTCGGTCCTGTTCGGAATGGGGCACTACCTGCCCAGCGAGGCGGGCGAGAACGCGCTGCTGATCGCAGTGTGGTCGGGGGCGTTCGGCATTCTCATGGCCGACCTGACCGCCCGCGCGGGTACGCTGGGGCCGGCCATCGCGCTGCATCTGTTCAACAACATGATCGCCCTGCTGTTCATCGCGCTGCCCGGCAGTCTGGACGGTCTGGCCCTGTTCCTGATCCCCTATGACATGTCGGACACCGAGTATCTGCGCGCATGGCTGATCGTCGATTTCGCCATGATGATCGTGGCCTGGCTGGTGGCGCGCATTGCGATCATGCGCTGATTGCATTTCCTGACGCAGGGTCTTATTTGACCTGAACGCCGCACAACAGGGTTCTGTCATGAACTGGATCACCAACTACGTCCGCCCCCGGATCAATTCGATCTTTTCCCGGCGGGAGATGCCGGAAAACCTCTGGCAGAAATGCGACGAATGCGGAACGATGCTGTTCCACCGCGAACTTGCGGAAAACCTCAACGTCTGCACGCATTGCGACCACCACATGGCGATCACGCCGCGCGAGCGGTTCAAGGCGTTGTTCGACGGAGGCATTTTCACCGAGGTGGCCGTTCCCGCGCCGGTGGCGGACCCGCTGCATTTCCGCGATCAGAAGAAATATCCCGACCGGATGAAGGCGGCGCAGAAGAAGACCGGCGAGAAAGAGGCGATGCTGGTCGCCTCGGGCGAAATCGGACGCACCCCGATCGTGGCCGCGGCGCAGGATTTCTCGTTCATGGGCGGCTCGATGGGCATGTATGTCGGCAACGCCATCATCGCGGCGGCGCAGGAGGCGGTGAAGCTCAAGCGCCCGCTGATCCTGTTCTCGGCCGCCGGCGGCGCCCGGATGCAGGAGGGGATCCTGAGCCTGATGCAGATGCCCCGCACCACCGTCGCGGTGCAGATGCTGAAAGAGGCCGGGCTGCCCTATATCGTCGTGCTCACGCATCCCACCACCGGGGGCGTGACCGCCTCCTACGCGATGCTGGGCGACGTGCACATCTCCGAACCCAATGCGCTGATCTGCTTCGCCGGGCCGCGGGTGATCGAACAGACCATCCGCGAAAAGCTGCCCGAAGGGTTCCAGCGCGCGGAATACCTGCTGGATCACGGCATGCTCGACCGCGTGACAAAACGGACCGAGTTGCGCGACGAACTGATCTCGATCACGCGGATGCTGCTGGGATTGCCGCCGGCGGTTTCCGGCGATCTGCCGGCGCCCGACGCCGAGGCGCCGAAGGTCAAGGAAACGGCTGCCGCGGATCCGGGCAAGAAATGACCGCGCCCACATCCGACATCATCCTGGACCGGATGATGTCGCTGCACCCCAAGATCATCGATCTGACTCTGGATCGGGTCTGGCGCCTGCTCGGGGCGCTGGACAACCCGCAGGACAGACTGCCGCCGGTCATCCACATCGCCGGCACCAACGGCAAGGGTTCGACCCAGGCGATGATCCGCGCCGGGCTCGAAGGCGCGGGTCTGACCGCGCATGCCTACACCTCGCCGCATCTGGCCCGGTTTCACGAGCGCATCCGCGTCGCGGGCGAGCTGATCTCCGAATCCGACCTCGCGGCGGTACTGGACGAGTGCTATTCCGCCAATGGCGGCGAGACCATCACCTATTTCGAGATCACCACCTGCGCCGCGCTGCTGGCCTTTGCCCGCACGCCGGCCGACTATGCCCTGCTCGAAGTCGGCCTGGGCGGTCGGTTGGATGCCACGAACGTGATCGCCAGGCCGGCGGTCACCGTGATCACGCCGATTTCGATGGACCACCAGCAATTCCTCGGCGACACGCTGGCCAAGATCGCCGCCGAAAAGGCCGGGATCATCAAGCGCGGCGTGCCTTGCGTGGTCGGTCCGCAGCCGGACGAGGCGATGGATGTGATCGAGGCGACGGCCGCGCGCCTGGGCGCTCCCCTGCTGGCGCATGGGCAGCACTGGCACGTCTACGAAGAACGCGGGCGCCTGATCTATCAGGACGAAACCGGCCTGCGTGACCTGCCGTTGCCCAATCTGATGGGCGCGCATCAGGTCCAGAATGCCGGCGCCGCCCTGGCGGTTCTGCGGCATCTGGACCTGGGCGATGACGCCTGCGAGGCCGCCGTGACCAACGCGTTCTGGCCCGCCCGGATGCAGCGTCTGAATTCCGGGCCGCTGGTCGAGGCCGCCCCACAGGCCGAGCTCTGGTTGGACGGTGGCCACAACCCCGCGGCAGGTCAGGCGTTGGCCGATCTTCTGGCCAGGCTTCCGCAACGCCCCACGCATCTCATCTGCGGAATGCTCAACACCAAGGACGTGACCGGCTATCTGCGGCCCCTCGCGGCGCGGGCGCAAAGCCTGACCGCGGTCTCGATTCCGGGAGAGGCCAATACGCTGAGCGCCGAAGACACCGCCGCCGCGGCCAATGAGGTGAACCTGCCCGCCGCCACCGCCGACAGCGTGGCCGCCGCCCTGTCCGCGATCACCGCGAAAGACCCGCAGGCGCGAGTTCTGATCTGCGGTTCGCTCTATCTGGCCGGAAACATCCTGCGCGACAACGGCTGAGGCTTCATCTGGCCGAAAATATCCCGGGGGAGTCGCGCGCAGCGCGGCGGGGGCAGAGCCCCCTATTTTCCCCAGTCCTTGTCCTGCATCTCGCGCAGGCGCGATGCGGTGCGCTCGAACTCGAAGGTGCCTTCGCCTTCGACATAAAGCATCTCGGGCTCGGCCGCCGCCGAACAGATCAGCCGCACCCTGGCCTCGTAGAGCGCATCGATCAGGGTCACGAAGCGCTTGGCTTCGTTGAAATTGTTGCGTGACAGGCGCGGGATGTCTTCCAGCACCAGCACCTTTACCTCATCGGCGATGGCCAGGTAGTCCGCCGGCCCCAGCATCCGCCCGCACAGGTCATAGAACGAAGCCCGCGCAACGCCGTTGCGAAAGGCCGGCAGCACGACTTCGCGGCCCTTCACGTGCAGGGTCAGCGGCTCGGCCGGCCCGCCCGACAGATCGCGCCAGACCGCGCGAATGCCCTCCCGCGCCTCGGGGCCGATCGGGGTGAAATAGACCTGAGAGCCCGCCAGCCGGTTCTGCCGGTAGTCGGTGGGCGAGACCAGTTCCCAGACCACCAGCCGTTCCTTGATCAGCTTGATGAAGGGCAGAAAGAGCTGCCGGTTCAGGCCGTCCTTGTACAGATCGTCCGGCACCCGGTTCGATGTCGTCACCACGACCACGCCGGCCTCGAACAGGAACTCGAACAGCCGCCCGACGATCATCGCGTCGGTGATGTCGGTGATCTGCATCTCGTCGAAGGCCAGAACCTTGACTGATTTCACCACTTCCGCCGCTACCGGGGCCAACGTATCGGTGACGCCGCGCTGGCGCGCTTCGTGCATCTGGCCGTGGATCTCCTGCATGAAGGCGTGAAAATGCACGCGCCGCACCGGCACATCGGCCAGGGTCTCCACGAACAGATCCATCAGCATGGATTTGCCGCGTCCGACACCGCCCCAAAGATACAGCCCCTTGGGCGGCGGCGGCGGCTTGCGGAACAGGCTGCGCCTGACCGGTCTCGACAGGTCCGCGCGGATGCGCTCGAACTCGGGCAGCACCGCTTCCTGCGCGGGATCGGCGCTGAGCGCGCCCTCGGCCACCCGGTTTTGATACACGGAAATGAGATCACCCATGCCCGAGCCATAGCGGTTGCCTTGGCCGTTGGAAAGCAGCCGCCGCGCCGGCCCGCATCAAATTTCCTTAACGGTGTGACCAAAATTCCTGAATTGACCCGACCCTCATTCCAACTAACGTTGGCGAGCCAGTTTTCCGGAGGATCGCATGGACCGCTCGGCCCGCCTCATGACCCCCGTCCTGATCGTCGGCTGCATCATCATCATGGTCAGCTTTGCCGTGCGCGCGTCCTTTGGCGTGTTCCAGATCCCGGTCGCGGACGAGTTCGGGTGGTTGCGCGCGGATTTCTCGATGGCCATCGCGATCCAGAACCTCGCCTGGGGGATCGGCCAGCCGATCTTCGGCGCGATCGCGGAAAAGATCGGAGATCGCAAGGCCATCGTTCTGGGCGCCCTGACCTATGTGGCGGGCATGCTGCTGACCGCGTGGTCGGTCACGCCGCTGGAAATGCAGCTCTATGCCTGGCTCGTGGGATTCGGCATCGCCGGCACCGGCTTCGGCGTGATCCTGGCGGTTGTCGGACGCGCCTCGTCCGATGCCAACCGCTCCATGTCGCTGGCCATCGCCACCGCGGCCGGCAGCGCCGGGCAGGTCATCGGCGCACCTCTGGCCGAATGGCTTCTCGTCTACTTCCCCTGGCAGCAGGTCTTCGTGATCTTTGCGGCGCTGATCCTCGCGCTGGTTCTGACGCTGCCATTCATGCGCGCGCCCGCACCGGCCAGCAAGCAGGAGCTCGAGGCCAGCATGGGCCACATCCTGCTGAAGGCGTTCCGCGACCCCTCCTATGCGATGATCTTTCTGGGTTTCTTCAGCTGCGGCTATCAACTGGCGTTCATCACCGCGCATTTCCCGGCCTTCGTGACCGAGATGTGCGGGCCGATCCAGCCGGGGGGCGTGTTGCACACGATGGGGATCACCACCACTTCGGCGCTCGGGGCCGTGGCGATCGCGCTGATCGGGCTGGCCAATATCGCGGGCACGCTGGCGGCCGGTTGGGCCGGCAACCACTTTCCCAAGAAATACCTGCTGGCGGGCATCTATACCGGGCGCACCATCGCCGCGGCCCTGTTCATTCTCTTGCCGATCACGCCGGCCTCGGTCATCGTGTTCTCCGTCGTCATGGGCGCACTTTGGCTTGCCACGGTGCCGCTGACCTCGGGGCTGGTCGCGCATCTCTATGGTCTGCGCTACATGGGCACGCTGTATGGAATCGTGTTCCTCAGCCACCAGATCGGCGGCTTTCTGGGCGTCTGGCTGGGCGGACGGATGTACGACCTTTACGGCGACTACACCATGGTCTGGTGGGTGGGCGTCGGCGTCGGCGCGTTCAGCGCCATCGTGCACCTGCCGATCCGCGAGAACCGCCCGGTCACGCCGCAACTCGCCTGATCATCGCTGCCATTTGTCGAGGATGTAGCGGCTGGTCATCAGATCCAGATGCGCCCCGCCACCATTCTTGAACAACGAGATCGTGCCCGGCTCGAACGCGAACGCATCGAGGTCGTAGAAATCCGCCAGCAGGTCGGACCGGGCGATGGTGCCCTCGGCCAGCGGCGTCTTGATCTCGCCGATATGGTCCACCGTGGTGTCGAAACTGTCGACAAAGATCCGCGCCCGCTTGAGGGCCGTGTCATCCGCTTCGCGCATGTCCGGCCGATAGGCCCCGATCAGGTTCAGATGCTGCCCGGGACGCAGCCATTCGCCCCGGATCAGCGGTTCGGTGGACATGGTGGCCGTCACGACGATATCCGCCCGGTTCACCGCCTCGGCCAGATCGTCGGCAACATCGACGCCGGTCAGAGAGCTTGCCAACGCCTCGGCCTTGGCCCTGGTCCGGTTCCACAGGCGCAGCCGGGCTTTCGGAAACCCGGCCGAGAACGCTTCGCAGAGCGAAACGCCGACCGTACCCGCGCCCACGATCAGAATCTCGCGGCTGTCCGGGTCGGCCAGCCGGAGGGCGCCCAGCAGGCTGTCGCCGGCCGTCTTCCACTTGGTCACCAGATGGAAATCGACGAGCGCCGACAAGGTGCCGTCCCGGTCGCTGAACAGGCTGACCGCCCCGTTGATCATCGGGGCGCCGCGGTCCGGATTGCCGGGAAAGATGGTCGCGGTCTTGACCGCCAGCCCCAGCCCGTCGATCCAGGCCGCCCGTGACAGCAATGTGTCGGGATCGCGATACAGGAACGTGTCGCCGATTTCGGCCTTGGGCAGGGCGTGGCCGTCGGCCAGCGCCCCGGCCAGTTCGAGCCAGTCGAGGTTTTCCTCGCCTGCGTCAAAGGGGATCTGGATGATGCTCATGCGGCCTCGCTTTCGGTCAAGAGCCCCTCGGCCACCAGCCGGTCGGCCCAGCACTGCGGGGTTCGGAAGTGATGTGTCTGCCAGCCGCGGGTGCGCGCAGTTTCGATGTTGTCGATGCGATCATCCGCAAACAGCAGGCGTTCGGGCGGCAGACCGCAGTCCTTTTCGACCATCTCATAGATCGGTGCGTGCGGTTTCACGGCCTTCATGAGGCCCGACACGTACTGGCGGTCGAATTCGTTCAGAAACGGATAGACGCCGCAGGCATAGTCGAAATTCTGCACCCCGAAATTGGTGAGCGCAAAGACCGGAACGCCCTTGGCCCTGAGCGCACGCTGCAGGCGGATCGAATGCGGGATTTCGGGCGAGGCAAGCTCGATCCACCGGTCGTGCCACATGCGGATTTCGTCGCGCCATTCGGGATGTTTCTCGGCCCAGGCATAGATCGTGTCGGTGAAATGGTGGCCCTGGTCGACCAGATCGTTCATGCCGTGCAGATCGACCTCGGTGAACATCCGGCGGCGCCGGTCTTCGCCGATCACCCGGTCGTAATACCGCTCCGGCTGCCATTGGATCAGGACGTTGCCGATGTCGAAGATCACGGCGTCGATGGGCATCGGGCGCTCCGGTTCGCGGTTGCGGGTCAAGGCTGACTGAACCAAGCCTCGCGCCGATGATCAAGGCCGAACCGGTTTCGGGCGGCGCCTGTCACGCGGCCCGCGCCGCCCGGATCGCCCGCTCCAGCGCATCGAGAAAGCGGGCGCGGTCGGCCCTGGCAAAGGCCTTGCCGCCGCCGGCACTGCCCAGAGGGTTGGCCGCGCGCAGATCGGCCATCAGATCGCGCATCGCCAGTTGCTGTCCGATATTGGCGCGTGTGATCGCGTCGCCGTTCGGGCGCAGAACCGCCGCCCCGGCCTCGATGCATTTCGCCGCCAGCGGAATGTCCGACGTGACGACC